>NZ_JBQCIE010000121.1:0-47894 GCF_051954055.1 Humibacter sp.
AGGACTCTTCGCAAACGCACCGCATCCTCACGATGGCCAACGCCGTCGCCAAATTCAACTGCTCGAGAAGGTGTGGCCGCTGCGGCTCGTCTGGTGTAGGCATCTCCTATGAGGTGGACAGTCCGTCGAATGGGGGTTCTCTGCATCGCCACGCTATCGGCTGTCGCTGTCATGCTCGCGGGCTGCTCCGGCCCGACGACGACCGAGCCAAAGGCCCGCAAGGACACCTCTTCCATCACCACACCGGTACACGGAGACTTTGCCGGACCGGTCGGCATCGGGGATAACCGGAAGATCTTCATGGAGTGCCGCGGGAGCGGAAGCCCAACTGTGGTGCTCTTATCGGGTTTCGGGGACCGTGCTGATACCTGGCAGAACCTGCCGAGCCCATCGCCAGATTCCGCTGCCGTCTTCCCTCTGACCGCGAGATTCGCCCGCGTTTGCGCTTACGATCGTCCCGGCACGTCGACAGAGGGTCCCACTGGCGCAGAGCCGAGCCGCTCCACTCCCGTGCATCAACCGACCACGGCCAAGGACGCGGCAGCGGATCTTGCCGCCTTGCTGAGCGCGAGCAGACTCCGCGGCCCCTACATCCTCGTCGGCCATTCGTATGGGGGCGATGTCGCCATGCTCTACGCCAGCGAGCACCCCCGCGATGTCGCTGGGCTCGTGCTCGTGGACGCCCTTTCCCCGTTCCTCCCGGATGGACTCACCGCTGGCCAGTTAGCCATCTTCGAGTCACTCAACACCCCGAAAGGAGGGCCTACGGACAAAGAGAGGATCGACTGGTCGGCGAATTTCCAAGAGTTGCGGACCATGCGGCGGCTGCCCGAGCCGGTGCCGACAATCGTGCTCACCGCTGACCACCCTCAGTTGACACCTGACGTGCTCGTATCGGGAAAGCTGCCTCCCGGTGTTGATCAAGCGTTCGCCGATGCGCTCTGGTCAGCTCAGCTGGCAGCTCAAGACAAGCTCGCAATGTTGTATCCCGATGCCGCGCACGTTTCTGACACGAATAGCACGCATTACATCCAACTGGAGCAGCCTCAGCTCGTCGTCAACTCGATCCGTTCCATCCTGGACCGAGCACGCAACGCTCCTATACCGCCAGACCTGAAGCTCACCCCAAGTCCGAGCCCCTGAAGACCTACAAGCCCGAGATCCTTGAATTGGTGCCCCCGGCAGGAATCAAACCTGCGACCAAGAGATTAGAAGTTCAGCGTTTTCGCTCGGTCATACTGATTTTTTTGGTCACTTGATCAGGCATTTTCCTGTTCACAGCACGAGAGGCGGCAGCGCGTCCGGCGCCGGAGGCGGTCCATCGGCCACGAGGGCGCCGACCATCTGAATGGCTCGTTCAGTGAGGTCATCCCCTGGGTAGAACTCTTCGTAAAGCGCCTCGCCTCCGCCCGCGTCGGGACGCCGCAGAGGCCCAGCAGCAGTCGGATGTCTCGGGTGTCGCGTCCCGGACGGTTGGCGCGCAGTTTCATCGCGAGGAGTGCCTCCTTGGAAGCAACCTCGATGACGATGCCGGCGTGGTCGTGAATGGCTTCCCATTCGACGGCCCGTCCGAGCGATGGCACAGCATCCGCGCCGTTGACTTCGAAATTCAGCCAGCCGGGATCCCAGTCGTGCATGAGAGCAACCTTGGCCGCCGCGGTCGCGACCGCAACGTCACTTCCGGGCCGGACGTGCAATGTGTCGAGGTCGCGAGTGGTGCCTCGATCGAAGTACCGCAATGCCAGCGCAGCGCCGCCGACGAGCCGGATGCCCGCCACTTCCCCGGCACTCCGAAGCTCGGCGATGAGGTCGCGCAGACCCGCGATGATGTCATCTCTGTCGAGGGCGGGTAGCCATCGTCACACGCTCGCGAAGGTGTCACGCCAGACGAGAACTCCACGCTTGGCAAACTCTGCGGGCACGTCGGAGGTGGGCGGCACAGGGTCAGCGGGATCAATCTCGAGCCCGCGGGGCTCCTGTACGAACCGGCTCGGTGCGTTGACCCAATCCGGCGAAGGGAGCTTCTCTTCGTCCAGCCGCCACGCCACCAGAGCGGCAAGTGCCGCGTCCCACACGGGATCCGTCGTCGTCTCCGGCTCGGCCAGACCGAGCACACCGCGAACAAGCCCTCGCTCGGCGAGCAGGTCATCGTTCAGCTGGATGAGCGAGCGCAGGGCGCGGTCCTTATCCCCGGCACGGAGCCGATCACGGATCTCCGCCGCAACCGTCGCGGCGTCATCCCGACGAGTCGGCGCCGAGTAGAGCCGATGACCCGCGCCGGCAAGCAGACGATCGACCGTGGCGAACTCGGCATCGCGTCCACGCTCCGACCGCGAAACTGTTGCCTGGTCGATGCTCACCCGCTCGGCCAACTGTTCCTGGGTGAGCCTTCGGCTTTTACGAGCAGCGCGGACCAGAGTCGATGCAACTGCGACCATGACCATCTCCTCAATATGACTCCTAAATCATATTCTATATCGAGGCTTCTCCGACCGCCCGATCGAGTTCTGCGTTCACGGTTGCGAAAACATCAAGCCCGGAGATCGGTCGGCGAAGCGGTTCTCGGGACGAAGACAACAAGTCAGGCGACGAAGAACCAACGACGAGATCGATCACGGAGGATCCTTGAGCTGGTGCCCCCGGCAGGAATCGAACCTGCGACCAAGAGATTAGAAGGCTCCTGCTCTATCCGCTGAGCTACGGGGGCTCAGTGCGACACTCAGGCTACCGCAGGCGGCTGCTCAGACCGCTTTGGCAGCCGCCACAAGCACCTGGGCGAGGTTGGGCACCCCTTCTGCCCTGAACACTTCCGAGCCCTCCTCATTCAACACGATCACGGTCGGTGTCGAACGGATGCCTGCAGCCTGCGCACGCTCCTCGTGAACGACGACGTCGAACTCGGTCACCCGCGCATCCGGTACCAGTCGCTCAGCCTCGGCAAGCACGCCTCTCGTCTGCAGGCACGGCTCGCAGAACGCCGACGTGTACAGGTGCAACTCCACGATCGCGATTGTAGATCGCAGCGCGCTCTCGCAGGATGCCGGCCTTGGAGTAGCTCCGCCCGCGTCACAGCGGACGCGTCGGAGTCCGCCGATAGACTTCACCGCATGCCGACTGCGAACGACGCCCTCGTCTGGATCGACTGCGAGATGACCGGACTCGACCTCGAGAAGGACGAGCTCGTCGAGATCGCCGTGGTGGTCACCGACTTCGACCTGGTGCCTCTCGATCCCGGCATCGACATCGTGATCAAGCCCGACCAGAGCGCTCTCGAGAACATGGGCGACTTCGTGCGCAAGATGCACACCACGAGCGGGCTGATCGAGGAGATCCCGAACGGCAAGAGTCTCGCCGAGGCGGAGTACGAAGTAATGGAGTACATCCTCCAGTACGTCCCGGCCGAGCAGAAGGCACCGCTCGCCGGCAACTCGATCGGCACCGATCGGATGTTCCTGGCCAAATTCATGCCGCGGCTTGACGCGCACCTGCACTACCGCAACGTGGACGTCTCATCCATCAAGGAGCTGGCACGACGGTGGTTCCCGCGCGTCTACTTCCACGCACCGGAGAAGAACGGCGGGCACCGGGCGCTGGCCGACATCCGCGAGTCGATCCGCGAGCTCGACTACTACCGGCGCGCCGTCTTCACGCCCGAGCCCGGCCTCAGCTCCGATCAGTGCCAGAAGATAGCCGACGACGTGGTGAAAATCTGGACCCCTCGCATGTAATACA
This sequence comes from Humibacter sp., assembly GCF_051954055.1. Classification (NCBI taxonomy): domain Bacteria; kingdom Bacillati; phylum Actinomycetota; class Actinomycetes; order Micrococcales; family Microbacteriaceae; genus Humibacter; species Humibacter sp. The sequence continues at coordinate 3,733 of NZ_JBQCIE010000121.1, forward strand.
ATCGTGTGGTTGCCCGCACGCGGGCGGCATGGTGGGTGTAGCTCAGTTGGTAGAGCGCCTGGTTGTGGTCCAGGAGGTCGCGGGTTCAAGCCCCGTCACTCACCCGCAGAGAGTGAGGCCGAGAATGCTCGCATTCTCGTGCCGAGCGATCAAGGGTTGAGGCGCGAAGCGCCGAGCACCCCATCTTTCATCCGCCGCACCAGGCCGGGCGCCGTCGTCACCAGGATGACCGCGAAAGCGGTCTGGTTCAGGATGCCCCAGATCGGTGTGCCCGGGTATGTAGCGAACACTGTCCAGTTCACGGCGATGTCCGCGAGGATGACGACGAGACCGAGCATGACGCCGACGGGGCGACGCAGAGCGAGCAACACCACGGTGAGCGGGTCCAGCACCGTCAGCGACGCCCAGAAGACCCGCACCGGCGGCGTGAAGTCCTCGTACGCGTCGAGGCCGCGTGCTATGAGGTCGATGACGTGGGTCGTCGTTCCGACCAGGAACCCGAGGATCCAGACGAGCTGAACAAGCCTCCAGAACGGCTTCGACGGTCGACGGGTCACGACCCCATCGTAGGAACGACAGATCAGACCGCTGCGGGCATCCGTCGGGCGTCGGCGTCCCAGCCGAGGACGAGTGCGGCGAGGTCGGCAAGGTCACGCAACGTGTCGATGTGGGCAGGCTCGATCGGACGTGCCGTCGTGTCGGCGACGCAGAGGGTTCCGATCGGTCCGTTCTCCACGGAGTGGACGGGCACGGCGGCATAGAAACGCAACCGCGCTTCCCCGGTGACCAGGATGTGATCGCGCACCCGCGGGTCGATCGCGGCGTCTTCGACCAGGAGCGTCTCGCCGAGGAACGCGGCGCTCGTGCACACTCCCTCCCACTCGCTCGCGCGCGCGGGGCTCACACCACGGTGCGAGAGGAACCGCACGTTGTCACCGCGCACCATGCTCAGCACAGCCACCGGTACGCCGAACGTGCGCGCGGCGATGCCGGTGATGCGGTCGAACGCATGAGCGAGGGACGGTTCGGACACCGTACCGGCGGGAGCCGCTCGGTGCCTGCTGCTTTCGGCGAGCTCCAGTTGGCGCAGTGCCTGCACGAGTTCGCGGCCGACCGGACGATCGGCGGGATCGCGGCTCGTCATCGCCGCCAGGAGCATCCGCCACGCATCGGGCAGGTCATCGGGGATCACCGGGTCGGACGTGAGGCGTGCGAGCGCCGACTGCACGGGCGTTCCGGGGAAGGTCAGCGTGCGTGTGTGGCACTCGAGCAGCACCAGGCCGAGCGCGTACACGTCGCTTGCGCCGGTGAGCGTGTCGCCGCGCGCCTGTTCCGGGCTGAGGTACGCCGCTGTTCCGGTGGTGACGCCCTCCATGGTCGCACGCTCGGCACCGGTGGCCAACGCAATGCCGAAGTCGGTGAGGCGCGCACGGGTGCGGCCGTTCTCATCCGATACGACCAGCACGTTTCCCGGCGTGAGGTCACGGTGGATCACACCACGGGCGTGAACGTACTCCAGCGCTTCGGCGAGGTCGCACCCGATCTCGGCGATGTGACGCAGCGAGAGCTGCGTTCCCTCGAGGTGGCGGCGCAAGTCGACGCCGTCGACGCGCTCGAGCACGAGATAGCGGTGCGGCGCGCCCTGCGGATCCGGCGCGATCCCGGCATCGATGAGGGTCACGATCGCGTGATGACTAAGCCCGGCGAGAACGTCGATCTCCGCCTCTTGCCGGGTCGAGTCGTCGCCGGAGATCGCGTGCTTGAACACCTTCACCGCGACCTCGCGCCCCAGGTGCTCGTCGATCGCCGAGTACACCACGGACATTCCGCCCTCGCCTAGGGTGCCCGTGATCGTGTACCGGGAGGGCGGTCGGCCGCCCATGGCGCCAGGAACCGACTGGAGACCGCCGTCGGTGGCCGGGTCGGCGATCATCGTCATCAGCCCGTCACCGGTGTAGCCGTCACCCGTGTTCCCGGCGTGCGCACCGCCGGTTCGGACGCTGGTCGGGCCGGTCGCCACGGCGCCGCCAAGGCGCGGCGTGGGCTGGGGGTCGGTCATCGGGTCCTCGGGGGGCTGGTCCGAAAAGGTGCTCGGAGACGGTCTGGCGGGGGCCACCGGTCGAACGAGTGTACCCGCTGCTCCCGACGCTTCGCCGGGGATTGCGTGAGATGACGCCGGACCGATAAGCATCCGCGCGCCTCGCCGCGCATGGCACGCTGGGTTGCGTGATGAGCATGGATGCCGACGCCTTCGAGAAGCTCGTCGTCGAGGAGCTGGATGCGCTCCCCGACGAGATGGTCGACGGGCTCGAGAACGTCGTCTTCCTGGTGGAGGACCGGCCGGCCGACGGATCGCTCGACCTGCTCGGCGAGTACGACGGCATCACCCTCACCGAGCGGGACAGGTACGGCTTCGGGGAGATGCCCGACCGCATCCTCCTCTATCGCGAACCGCTGCTGAAGATCAGCTCCGACGAGAAGCGGCTACGCGAGGAGGTTCACATCACTCTCGTGCACGAAATCGCGCACTTCTATGGAATCGACGACGATGAGCTCCACGAACTCGGCTGGGCGTAATTCGCCTCAGCGCGCGGGATCGTCTTCCGGGTCGCTCTCGTACGGGTCGCTGTCGGGCGCGTCGAACGAATACCGCACGTGGAGTTGCCCATGCACCTCACGACTGTCGAGCGCCTTGTACTCGAATTGCGACTCGATACCGTCGATGGCGGCGTACGCGCTCACTGTCTCGTCATACTTGCCGCCGATGAGGTAGCGGCGGTCAGCGGTACCAGCGAGTGGCCCGTCCACGTATTCGACGATGTACTCGGTTGCGGTGTCGCTCATGGCACAACGGTACCGCGAGGGTGGGCTCCGGTCGCAGCACGCCGAGATGGCGTCGTCGTGTCGATCACGACATCGGCCAACGCCTCCGGCGTGTCACGGTGGACGAAGAGGTCCCACTGCGCCTGCCAGCCGTCCCAGTGCGCGTCGAAGCCTCCGGCGTCGCGGGCGAGGGCCCTTCGCTTGCGGACGTCATCGGCGGCGGTGAGCCAGATCCGCAGGTCGGCGAGTGGTGCGGTGCGACGGGTGAGGCATCCGCATCCCTCGATGATGAGCGGATGCCCGACCGCGACCTGGTGCCACTCGGCAGGCTCCGAACTCGCCCAGTCCCATCGGCGCCAACGCCCGGTTCCCGTGGTGAGCAGCGGCTCCAGCAATTGGTCGGCGACCTGGGCGGATGCCGCCTCGAGGCCGTCCCACCCTGGGTACAGGTCGTCCATGCGCACGAGCCGCGGCGCTGGTTCCGGCCACGCCGCGACGACGGCATCCGCGAACGTGGACTTGCCCGCACCGCTCGGGCCGTCGATGAGCACGACCGGATGCTCCTTCCGAGCCAGCGCACGCGCGACGACGGCAGAAGCTTCCGAGTCGGCCGCGCCCTCGAAAGCGTTCGTCTCATCCGATGACAAAGCGCCAGCTCCCTGTGACCACCGACACAGTGACCGCGAGCGCGGCGACGAGGACCCCGACGCCGAGCACGACCCAGTCACGTCTGCCGAACCGCGAGGGACGCGCCCAGCTGCGGGTCGCGGCGCTGCCGAACCCCCGAGCTTCCATCGCCGTCGCCAGCGAACTGGCGCGCCTGATGGAGAGCACGAACAGGGTGAAAGCCTGGCCGAGCGAGCGCCGAATCGCACCACGTCCGGCGATGCCCCGCGCTCGCCTCGCCAGCCCGAGAGCGCGCCAGTCGTCGGCGAACAGTCCGAGCAGCCGAAACGCGGCGAGGGCACCGAGCACGAACCGTGCCGGCAGACGGAGCACCTGCGCGAGGCTGTCCGCGAGGTCCGTCGGGTCGACCGTGATGAAGAGCAGTACGGCGGGCACACCGACGGCGAGGATGCGCAGGGCGGTGGCGACCGCGAGCCCGATCGAACCGTCGCTCACCTCGATCAACCACCAGTGCAGGTAGACCCGACCAGAGGACTGGCCATAGAGCAGCGTGGTGAGCCCGGCGAGGCCGGCGGCCACCAGGATGGGGCTGAGACGCAGCAGCGCGGCGCGGAACGGGAACCGCAGGCACGCCAGCAGAGCACTCTCGGCGACCAGCGCAACCGCTGCCGACACCCAGTCGATGCTCGCGAGCAGCGCGAGCGCGATCGTGAAGGCCGCACCGAGCTTCGCCACGGGATTCACCGAGGCGAGGCGCGTCGCGCGCAGGGGCTCGGTGAACGTCACGACGCACTCACCAGCGGGTCAGCGACGGTCAGCTCTCGCCGATCCGCGTCCAGGGCGCCGACCAGGTCGAGATCGTGCGTGGCGAACACCACGGCGCTTCCCGCGTCGCGCACCTCGGCCAGCAGCGCGACGAGCTCGCGCCAGGTGACGGCATCCTGTCCGAATGTCGGTTCGTCGAGCACGAGCATCCTCGGCGCCGTCACGATGGCCGTGGCCACCGATAACCGTCTCTTCTGCCCGCCGGACAGGGTGAACGGGTTCGCGCGGGCGAGCGCATCAAGTCGCAGTCTGGCCATCACGTCGTCGATGACCTCGTCGGCGTCGCGGCCACGGATGCCGGCGGCTCGCGGCCCGATCGCGAGCTCGTCCCGCACGGTGGCTGCGACGAACTGGTGCTCGGGGTTCTGGAAGACCGAGCCGATCCTGGTGACGAGAGCGGACGACCTCCAGTCGAACGGCGATGCCGCCAGCCCGTTCCGCAGCTCGTCCGCGGCGGTGACTCTTCCGGCGATCGGCGGCAGGAGGCCTCCGATCGTGAGAGCGAGCGTGCTCTTCCCGGCGCCGTTCGGCCCGGTCAGGGCGAGCGCGGAGCCCGCCCGAACCGCAACCTCACCCACCGGTATACGGGGGCCTCGCGGCCTGCCGACCGTGAGGTCGTGACCGGCCAGCAACACGCCACCCGGTGTTCCGGACCCCCCGGAGCGCCGCCCGACCGGCTGCCTCTGGTTCTGCGGCAGCCACACCCCAGCCTCGGAGAGTTCGGCGTGACTTCCCTCGAACACGTCGTTAGGACGGCCATCTGCGAGAAGCCCGCCACGTCCGTCGAGCACGACGACCCGGTCGACGAGATCGAGCCAGACGTCGACCCGGTGCTCGACGACGATCAGGGTGGCGGCGGTCGCATCGAGCGCCGCGCGGACGGCATCGCGGACCTCGCCGACGCCGTTCGGGTCGAGGTTCGCCGTCGGCTCGTCCAGCAGCAACGCGCCAGGGCGCATCGCGAGCAGGCCGGCCAGCGCGAGGCGCTGCTTCTGTCCGCCGCTCAGCGCAGTTGTCGGATGCCGCGTGTCGACGTCGAGACCGACGGCATCCAGTGCCGCATGAACGCGGGGCCAGATCTCGGCACGTGGCACGCCGATGTTCTCGCACGGGAATGCCACGTCATCGCCCACCCGGGCGAGCACGGTCTGGGATTCCGGATCCTGCAGCAACAGCCCGGCTCTGCCTCGTACGGCGCCGGGATCGGCGCTGTCGAGCAGCAGGCGACCCTCGGACTCGCCGTCGTCGTCACCGCCGAGCACGCCGGCGATGCCGGCCAGAAGGGTGCTCTTTCCCGACCCCGATCCGCCGAGGAGCAGGACCCGCTCCCCCGGTTCCACGTGCAGGTCGAGGTGACGCACCGCCCAGGCGGCCCGGCCGGCGTGCCGCCAGCCCCACCCGGTCGCGTGGATGGCGGCCGGGCTCCCGTCCAGGGCGGCTTCTCGGGAGCGGCTCACACCCGCTCCGTCACCTCGCGGCCCGCGCCGAATCTGCTCAGTGCTCCGGTCTTCGCGAGCCCCCTCACGATCGCCCAGGAGCCGAGGCCCCCGATGATCGCACCGGAGAGGATCGTGCCGGCCGCGTACACGACCGCGAACGACGGCTTGGCTCCCGGATACCAGACGAGCAGGTCGAGCACCGACTCGCCGACTCCCGCTCCGGCGCCGGCGAGGAGGGCGACGACCCAGTTCCACCGCGCATACAGCACGATGAGGAAGACGAGCTCGGCCCCAGCGCCCTGCACGAGCCCGGAGAGCAGTGTGAGCGGACCCCACTGCGTGCCGATCAGCGCGGAGACGGTCGCCGCAACGAGTTCGGTGAACAGCGCGGCGCCAGGCTTGCGCACGACGAGTCCGCCGAGTACCCCGGCGAACAGCCATGGCCCGTTGATGATGCCCTGGAGTCCGGGTAGCGCGGCCGTGATCGGGGCGCCGACGGGGTTGGATGCCTGGTCCCATACCCAGAACACCAGTCCGGCGACGACGGCGAGGACGGCGGCGACGACGATGTCCACGACGCGCCAGCGGAGGACTCGAGTCCGTCCCGTGGTGGTTGCGATGTTTGCGTGCACGATACGTGCCCTTTCGTTCGATGAAACGTGGGCACGGGTGGATGCCCCGCACGTGCGGAGCGCCCCAGAGACGGCCTCCCTGCGCTGGCATGACCCAGATCAGGTTCGACGGTCGAAGGTTGGAGTACCTTCCTCTCAGCCCGGCTCACCGGACTCCCGTGTTCGACTGACGATTATAGTCGGCCACGGGGTTCTGAGGACGGCTCACAGGTGTCGCCCGATTCCCCGGCGAAGACCCAGGAAACGTGCGCGTAGTCTGGAGCGCGGGCCCCGCGCCCGCGCGGAGCTTCACGAGGAGGCAGCCATGGTCATCATGTGGGTGCTCCTCGTCGTGGCATTGGCGTTCGTGATCCTGCTGCGCCTCTACGTCATGCGGATGCGCAAGTTCGAGCGCATCGTCGCCGAGCGCCGAGCCGAAGCCGCACGGCTCGCGGCTGCCCGCGCCGCGCGGGATGCCGCCGCTCGTCGCGCTCGCGAACTCGAAGAGGCTGAGGAGCGCTCGAGCACCGAGTGACATGGCGATCGCCGTCGCGCACGGTCGCGGGCGACACCGGCAGCTGGTCGTCCGCTTGGCGCTGACCGGTCAGCGACGTCGGCGACGCAATGCGCGGAAGATCAGCGCGACGCCGCGAGTGGCGACCCACGCGAACGGAATCGCGACGGCAAGCAATGCGATCGGGTTCGGCTCGAACCGCACGCCCGTCTTGTCTTTGATGTAGGCGCCGATCGGGACGCTGGCGCCTCCTCCGCCACCACCGGAGCCGGACGCCGGTTCCTGCGTTCCCTCTCCCCCGCCGAACCCGAACCAGGCGAGCGCCACGGGGATGACGGTGACGTCGTCGAGTTCCACCGGGTCGCCGTACGCGGTACGCACCCCTGCGGTGGACTTGACGGAATCGGCGAGTCTGAGCACGAAGTCAGCCATAGCCCCACGCTACCGGGGCTCCTCCCGCTCGCGCAGCACCTTCGCGTTGGCAGTGTCGCCGACTCGGCGCGGCTCGGTACCGACGAGGGCGGCAGAGGTGACCGCTCCCGCCCCGAACCGCGCGGCCACCCGATCGATCGCGTTCTCGGCGTCGCGCCAGTCCTCATCGGGGTCCCACAGAACCGGCGCGTTCGCTCCGCCGGGAACGAGCTGCTCCGCTCGCACGCCCAGCAGCCGGATGGCGTCGCTCGGCTGCAGCACGGCATCCAGAAGCGACGCGGCCTCTTCGTAGACGCGACGACCGACGTTCGTGGGCTCCGTCAGGGTGCGCGAGCGGGAGATGGTGCGGAAGTCCGCGTAGCGCAGCTTGAGGGCCACCGTCCTCGCCGTCAGACCGTGTGCTCGCAAACGCGCGGCGACCTGACCGGAGAGCCGGAGCAGCTCACGTCGCAGCATCGAGGCATCCGTCACGTCGTGCTCGAACGTCTGCTCGTGTCCGATGCTCTTCTCCCGCGATTCCGGTTCGACGCCTCGGGGATCGACGCCGTTCGCAAGCTCGTGCAGTCGCACGCCAGACGCGTCTCCCACCCACCGCCGCAGCACGTCCAGCGGTGTCGAAGCGACGTCCGCGACCGTGCGGAGTCCGTAGCGATGCAGTGTCTCCTGGGTGGACGGCCCTACGCCCCACAGCGCACCGATCGGCAGTGGATGCAGGAACGCGAGCGTCTCGGTCGCCGGAATCACGAGCATCCCATCGGGCTTCGCCTTGGTCGAGGCAAGCTTCGCCATGAACTTCGTGGCGGCGACGCCCACCGAACACGTCAGGCCCGTTTCCGCGAAGACGCGGCGACGGATGCCCGCCCCCATGCTCGAAGGCGACCCCAGCAGCCGCACGGCACCTGCGACGTCGAGGAAGGCCTCGTCGATGCTGACCTGCTCCACCAGCGGCGTGACGTCGCTCAGGATGCCCACCACCTGGGCCGAGTAGTGCGCGTACTTGTCGAAGTGCGGCTCCAGCACGACCGCGTCAGGGCACAGCCGCAGCGCCTGCGCCACGGGCATCGCGCTCCGCACACCCGCCAGCCGTGCTTCGTAAGTGGCACTGGAGACGACGGAGCGACCGGACGCGTGCCCCACGATCGCCGGACGTCCGCGCAGCTCCGGATGGTCGAGCAGTTCGACGGACGCGTAGAAGGCATCCATGTCGACGTGCAGCTTCGTCGCGCCCGTGTCGTCGACGGGCCCGACGGTCACCTGCCTATCTCGCCCGTCGCCGCGTCCCACGCGCTTCAGTTTCTCACCATGGTCTGACATTGCCCGAGCCCGGTGCACGCCAGATAGCGTTATCTCATGCATTTCAGATACCTGGGAAACAGCGGACTCAAGATCTCCGAGATCATCTACGGCAACTGGCTCACTCACGGTTCTCAGGTGGAGAACGACACCGCGACGGCGTCGGTGCACGCCGCGCTCGACGCCGGCATCACCACGTTCGACACGGCGGACGCGTACGCCAACACGGCAGCGGAGAAGGTTCTAGGTGACGCGTTGAAGGGTCAGCGCCGGCAGTCGCTCGAGATCTTCACCAAGGTGTACTGGCCGACCGGCCCAAGCGGCCACAACGACACCGGCCTGAGCCGCAAGCACATCATGGAGTCGATCAACGGTTCGCTCGAGCGTCTCGGCACCGACTATGTGGACCTCTACCAGGCGCATCGCTACGACTACGAGACGCCGCTCGAGGAAACCATGCAGGCGTTCGCCGACCTCGTGCGCGCCGGAAAGGTGCTCTACGTCGGCGTCAGCGAATGGACGGCAGAGCAGCTTCGCGCGGGACACGCCCTGGCCAAGGACCTCGGGTTCCAGCTCATCTCCAACCAGCCGCAGTACTCCATGCTGTGGCGCGTGATCGAGGAGAAGGTCGTTCCGACCTCGGAAGAGCTGGGCATCTCGCAGATCGTGTGGTCGCCGGTCGCGCAGGGCGTGCTCACCGGCAAGTACAAGCCGGGAGCCGAACTGCCTGAGGGCAGCCGCGCCACCGACGACAAGGGCGGCGCGAGCGCGATCAAGCGGTTCTTGACGGATGACGTGCTCACCGCGGTGCAGAAGCTTCAGCCCATCGCCGACGAGGCCGGCCTGACGCTCGCCCAGCTCGCCGTCGCCTGGGTGCTGCAGAACCCGAACGTGGCGGGCGCCATCGTGGGTGCTTCGCGTCCGGAGCAGGTGGAGTCCAACGCGAAGGCCGCGGGTGTCGAACTCGACGAGGCCGTGCTCGCACGCATCGACGAGGCGATCCTCCCGGTCGCGGTGACCGACCCGTCGCACACGAAGTCACCGGAGTCGCGGGTCGCCTGACGCCCGTTCAGACCAGCGCGGCGACGAGCGGCTCGAACCATTCACGGAACGCCGCATGGTCGTCGCGCAGGCTCCAGCTGACGACGACCGTGTCGGGGCCCACCACCCATGCGCCGGGTTCGGCCAGCGGCAGCGCCTCGATGTCCAACCGGAACGAGCCGGCCTGCCTGCGCAGCTCGTGTTCGCGTTCTCGCACGATGTCGACGATGTCGGCCGAGTACTGCAGGTGGTGGGCCAGGTCGTCGGCGACGTATTCGGCGCGGCGCTCCCTCGCCCAGGCGACGGCATCCTGGAAGCGCTCGATGACGAGGTCCTGCAGTGCCAGTTCGCGGTCGAACGCGGCGAAATGCGGCGGCAGGAACACGGTGCTCCACGAGCCGACCGCGTTCGCCCGCAGCACCGCTCTGCGCCACCAGTGCGTCCACTCCTCGCCGAGCTGTGCGAAGGGATCGGGCTGGGCAGCATCCCACGAGGCGGATGCCGCGGTCGCAAGAACGCGGTTGGGAACCGGGCGACGTTCCACGGCCGGTACGACTGCCGGCAGGGCAGGATCACCGACGCCCGCGAGTCCAGCAAGGTCGCGAAGGCAGAGTCCGATCAGCAGGTCGAGCGGACAATCCTCCGTCACCCGCCATCGCAGCGTGCCCTCCACGAGCATGATCTCAGAATAGGATCCGGCGCCGACACCGGCACCCGATTGACATCAGATCACCTGGGCAGGCTGAGCGTCAGTTTGCGAGGCTGGCGGCGTCGACATAGAGCCACGCCGTCTCGCCGGTGGAAAGCGTCACAGCGACGCGGGTGTAGTCGTCGACTTCGTATGCGTCCGCGGCTGCGAGGTCGTCGTCCGTGAGCTCGAGGACGGCTCCGTCCACGATGTCGGTCGGTTCGCCGGTCGCACGCGCGAACGGATGCTCCGCACTGCCGCTGAGCTCGATCACGTGCGGGTCGGTGATGGCGACCGTGTCGAGCACGTAACCGGGGAGCTCGGCGCTGCGCATCGGCATCCGTCGGCCGAAGGTGGCCTCCTGCACCGCAGGGAGCCGGAGGGTTCCATAGGAGAACAGCAGGTGCGTCACGAGTCCGCCGCTTCTTCTCCGACGTCCTCCGAGGTGTCCGCGACCGGTGCCGTGACGAGCAGGTACTCCGGGATGTTCGCCCGGGCGACCGGCCCCGTGCCATCGACGCGGTACTGCGGCTCGTCGAATGCGACGGTCCACACGCGTCCGGACAGCGGCTCCACCTCGAACGCACCGTGGGCGATGCCCGATGCGCTCGCGACGATCACGCCGGTCGGGTCGCCGACCCAACCCTTCGGCCCCTGCCGCTCGTCGTCGATCACGTGCACCTGCACGCCGACGCCGAAGGACTCTTCCTCACCGCCCGGGGTCTGCTTCTCCCGCCGCCACCACACGACTGTCATTGTCCCACCTGCGCGGTGGAGCGACTGCGCGCGCGGTGGAGCTTGGAGCGAAGGCCCGGTGGGCCTTCGCCGCGACCCCAGCGCCGAGTCAGCTGCGCTGACTCGGTTGGTAATGAAGCGTCCTACCTGCGCGGCCCTCTATGGGCGAGCATGATGGGAGGCATGACACGCGTGGCGATCATCGGTGCACACGGCAAGGTCGCGCAGCAGCTCATGCGGGTGCTGTACGACGAGGGTGACGACTTCATCGGCATCGTGCGGAACGAGGATCATGCCGACGACATCTACCGGTTCGGCGGCGAGGGCGTGCTGCTCGACATCGAGCAGGCCGAGCCGGATGCCATCGCCCACGCGGTCGAAGGAGCCGACGCGATCGTGTTCGCCGCTGGGGCCGGTGCGGGTTCCGGTGTGGAGCGCAAGGGAACCGTCGACTTCGGGGGTTCCGTGAAGTCCCAACGCGCAGCCGAGCTGGCGGGCATCCGGCGATTCGTGCAGGTCTCTGCGTGGGGCGTCGACGATCCTGTGTCGGACGACGCCGACGACTCGTGGCGCGCCTACGTCACGGCGAAACGCGATGCGGATGCCGAACTGCGTCGCGGCGAGCTGGACTGGACCATCGTGCGTCCGGGTTCGCTCACGCTGGAAGACGGAACGGGCCTCGTCGAGGCTGCCACTCGCGTTGAGCGTGGCTCGATACCTCGGGAAGACGTCGCCCGGGTGATCGTGGCGGCCCTACGCAATCCCGGTACGATGCGAACCCAGTTCGAGCTCGTCTCCGGGTCGACTCCGATCGACGAGGCCGTCGCGAAGGTTGCAGGTCAGGAATGAACGAGCGCGATCCTCGGTTTTGGAACACGCACGACGACGCACTGAGCGACGACGACGCACCCACGACCGGCATCGAGAAGGGCCCCCACATGTCATTCGCCGACTGGCTGCGCGTGCAGCAGCAGGCGCACCTCGCCTTCGGCGATCGCCTCGCGCTCGTCACCGACTGGAGCGCGCCGACGCCCGACGAGGACTGGGACGTCAGCGCCCTGGTGCGCCACGTGATCGAGGAACAGCAGTGGGTTCCTCTACTCCTCGCCGGCCGCACCGTCGGCGAGGCGCGATCACGGCTTGAGCCGCTGGGCGACGACCTGGTCGCCGAGTGGGAACGCTACTCGGCGGATGCGACTGCAGCGTGGGCATCCGTCGACCCGCATGCCAGGGTGAATCTCTCGTACGATACCGTGCCCGCCAGCGCCTACCTGCGCGAGCAGGCCTCCGACGTGATCGTGCACACGTGGGATCTCGCCCGTGCCGTCGGGGCTGACGAGAACCTCGGCGAGACGCTGGTGGCGGCGGCGTGGACCGTCTTCGAACCGCAGAAGGACGCCCTCGAGGCCAGCGGCCTGTTCGCCTCGCCGGTGCCGATCGACGAGGATGCCTCGCTGCAGTCCCGTCTGCTCGCCCTGACCGGTAGAGACGACCGCATCGCGGCCTGAGCGTTCCGGCGTCGCCCTACGCTGGGCACATGACCGAATCCGTCGAGCGTCCCTGGCTGTCGAGCTATGCCGAAGGCGTGCCGGCCGACATCGAACCTCCGACCGGATCGCTGCCGCGACTCATCGAGGACTCGGTCGCCGCGTACGCAGAGCACGTCGCACTCGAGTTCTTCGGGGCCACAACGACGTACCGGCAGCTCGGCGACGCGATCCAGCGCGTCGCCGGCGGGCTCGCCGCCCTCGGCGTACGGGCGGGTGATCGCGTGGCGATCGTGCTGCCGAACTGCCCGCAGCACGTGATCGCGTTCTACGCAGCCCTGCGCCTGGGCGCCGTCGTCGTCGAGCACAACCCGCTCTACACCCCGCGCGAGATGCGACACCAGTTCGAGGATCACGGCGCGACGGTCGCGATCGCGTGGACCAAGGTGGTCGCCACGCTGCAGGACATGCCGGCCGACATCGGCCTGAAGACCATCGTCGCCGTCGACATCGTGGACGCCATGCCCGCGCGCATGCGATTCGCACTACGGCTCCCCGTGAAGAAGGCGCGAGAGTCCAGGGAGAGGCTGCGTTCCCGGGTCGCCGGCGCGGTGAGCTGGGACTCGCTGGCGAAGGCGGAGCCGATCGACGCATCCGTTCCGCGCCCCGAGGTCGACGACCTCGCGCTCATCCAGTACACGAGCGGCACGACGGGAGTGCCGAAGGGCGTGATGCTCAGCCACCGCAACCTGGTGGCGAACGCGGCGCAGGCGAGGGCCTGGGTGCCGACGGTGCCGCGCGGGACATCCGTCGTCTATGCCGTGCTCCCGCTGTTCCACGCGTACGGTCTCACGCTGTGCCTCACGTTCGCCATGAGCATGGGCGCCCGGCTCGTGCTCTTCCCCTCGTTCGACGCCGACCTGGTGCTACAGGTGGTGAAGAAGCGCCCGGCGACGTTCCTGCCGGCCGTTCCGCCGATCTACGAGCGCCTCGTGACGGCCGCGGCGATGAGAGGTGTGTCGCTGTCGGGCATCCAGATCGCGATCTCGGGTGCGATGAGTCTTCCGTCGACGATCGTCGACCTGTGGGAGAACGAGACCGGCGGATACCTCGTGGAGGGGTACGGACTGAGCGAGGCATCCCCCGTTCTCATGGCCAATCCGGTGGGCAGCACCCGCAAGGCGGGCACGGTCGGGCTGCCGCTGCCCAGCACCGAGTTGCGCGTCGTCGACCCTGACAATCCGGACCGCGTGCTTCCGTACGGCGAGGCGGGCGAGCTGCAGGCACGGGGGCCTCAGGTGTTCGGCGGCTACTGGCACAAGCCGGATGAGACGGCGAAGGTGCTGGATGCCGACGGCTGGCTGCGCACGGGAGACGTGGTCACCATGGACGAGCAGGGCTTCGTGCGCATCGTCGACCGCATCAAGGAGCTCATCATCACCGGCGGGTTCAACGTGTCGCCCACCGAGGTGGAGGAAGAGCTGCGCGGGTACGAGGGCATCGCGGATGTCTCGGTCGTCGGGCTGCCGCACTCCAGGGGCGGCGAGGATGTCGTCGCCGCCGTCATCATGAAGCCGGGCACGCCGTTCGACGAGGACGCGATCCGGGCGTTCGCCAGGTCGACGATGACACCGTACAAGGTTCCGCGGCACGTGTTCGAAGTGGACGAGCTGCCCAGGTCGATCGTTGGCAAGGTGCTGCGCAGGCAGGTGGTGGAGCTGCTGACCAAGCGGCTGGGCGACACCGCGCCGGGCGAAGGCTGACGCGCTCGGCACGGCAGCTGCGGCGCGCCCGCGCGTCGGCGGCACTGGTGCGTGTCAGCATCATGCCGTGACGTTCTCGATCGATCCGGAGGGACGGAACCGCTCGCGCCTCCGCTTGATCTCGATGCTCGTCGTCGGCCTGATCGTGGGCGTGACGATCGGCTTCACTGCCTCCTGGTGGTACGCAGCCGTCGGCGGCTGGGCCAGCGCGTGCGCGGTGTACATCCTGTGGGTATGGCTCGTGGTGGGCCGCTTCGACGGCGCGACCACGAGGGTGCACGCCACCCGGGAGGATCCGGGCAGGGCGGCCAGCGACCTGCTCGTGGTCTGCGTCACGGTGGCGAGCCTCGGGGCGGTGGCCATCCTGCTGCTGCACACGAGCCAGGCGAAGGGCGGAGCGCAGGTCATCGGCGCCATGATGGCACTGCTCAGCGTCGCTCTGTCGTGGACGCTTCTTCACACGCTCTACATGCTGAGGTACGCGCGCCTCTACTACCAGCCACCGGTCGGCGGGATCGACTTCAACGACGACGAAGATCCCCGCTACGTCGACTTCGCGTATCTCGCGTTCGACCTCGGGATGACGTTCCAGGTGTCGGACACGAGCATCCGCTCCACGCAGCTGCGTGCGGTGATCCTGCGGCACACGCTGCTGTCTTACGTGTTCGGCGCCGTGATCCTCGCCTCGACCGTCAACCTCGTCGCGGGCCTCAAGCCCTAGACGCGTTCCGTCCGGCGTCCTGCAGGCGCGCAAGCCGTACCCGTGCCGCCCGCTCACCGGCGGTCTGCGGCCCGAGCAGTGCACCCGCACCGCGGAGCACGAGGCGGGTCGCGGATGCCGCAGGCAACGGCACGGGACCGAGGTGCGGCATCCGGAGATCAAGCAGGTCACGGAATCGAGGCTCCAGGGACGCGACGGCTCCTGCGAAGAGCACGGCGTACGACGGTCTCAGGCTGCGACGCACCGGAGCCCTGCGCACGAAATCCACCACCTCTCGCGTGCGCTCGTCGCACCTGAGCTCGCCTCTGTCGGCGAACCCGTGGAGCGCGGCCTTCAACTCCCGTCGGGTGCGCGGAGGATCGGGAACACCCATCAGCTCACCGGCGATCGCCCACTGATCGACATAGGCGTCCGAACCACCCGGAATCGGTCCGCCCCAGCGCTCGTGCGCCGTGAGGAACGCGTCGGCGAACGCGAGATGCACCCAGGTGGAGAGGTAGGGGTCGTTGGCGGAGTAGTGCGCGGGTCGACCGTGGCCATCGACGTAGTCGCCGACCACATGCTCGTGCAGTCGCTTCACCCAGGCCGACCCTGCTGCGGCCTGCGCGGTGTCGCCGTAGCTGACGGTGAAGATCCAGCGGATGGTCCCGTTCAGCCTGCCGAGCGGATCCTCACGGAAGCGGGAACGATCGTAGACGCCGGCGAGAGCTCCGGGGTGCAGCGCCTGCATGAGCAGGGCACGGATGCCCGCGACGAGCGTCGGCATTCCCCCGTGCACGGCCCAGACGGCGGAGCCCGGTCCGAAGAAGCCGGCATCCTGGCCCGACTCGAACTCGGTCACCCAGGCGGGCACACCGGTCCGCTGACCGCTCAGCGTCTCCTGCAGACGCGCGCGCAACGGCTCCGTCAGGCCGGGCAGGATCGCACGCGACACCGGATCGGGCCGTTCAGCCGCGGCGACGCGCGCGGGCGGCGGAGACGGCCAGTGCTATCACGCGCCAGCCGATCAGGAAGACGGCGAGCACCACGCCGGCCACGATCACGAACGAGACCGCGATGGCCTGCCCGCTGACGACTCGCAGCAGCATGCCCAGCACGAGCGTCGCCGCCCACACGACAACGCCGGTCGGCCACAGCGCCCCCGGGCGCCGCCAGGCGAGGCAGACGAGCCAGCCGACGACGAGCCCCGCGAAGAATGGCCAGAACGTGACGAGAGCCCCGGCGAGCACGTTCTCGCCGTGGCTCCCCCGGCCGATCAGCACGAAGAGCAGAACCAGTGCGACATCGAGCACGACGGCCGGCCAGATGGGCACGCCTCGGGTGCTGGTTGCGCGGGACGGGCTCTCGGTGACAGGGGAAGACACGAACGAAATACTATGTGGCGGCGCACCACAGCGCCCTGGCATCCGTCGCCTCAGTCGACGCCGAGCGGGTCGAGCATGCCGACGAAGATCAGTTCACGCACGCGTGGCAGCAGGTCCGCCCCGAGCTCGGCGGCATCCACGTCGAGCAGGTCAGCCAACGCCCCGACGATGACACCCACCGGAAGGTCGCCGTCGCACGCGCCGACGAAGGCGGCCAACGCGGTGTCCGCCTTCAACCGTCGACCGAAACCGCCGCCCTGAAGCAGGGCGAGCATCGTCGGGTCGTCGTCACCGGGCCAGTAGTGCCGCTCCTCGGTGACATCCGGCGCGGTGATCAGCGTGGCAAGGCGCAGCTGCTCGTCATCGACGGATGCCAGCCACCGCGCCACGCGCAAACCGCGCGCCAGGTGCGATCCGAGCCCGCCTTCCGAGGACGCGACCGACTCCTGCGAGCCCGTCGAGGTGACAGACTCGAACCTGCGCAGCGTGACGGCACCGTCGATCGGACGACGCAGGGTGACGTAACCGAACCCGACGTAGCGCACGTCGCGAGCGGCGAAGTCGTCAAGCCAGGCATCCGTGAGCCGTTCGAAGTCATCGCTGCCTCGTCGGGTGCCGCCGTCGCGGATCCAGGTCTCGGCGTACTGCGGCGCATCCTGCAGCTCTCGCTCCACGATCCAGGCGTCCAGGCCGCCCGGCTCCTGCTCGTCGCCGAGCCAGGAACGCACACGGTCGAAGGCCTCGCCCTCGCCGTGGTACTCCCAGTTGCCGAGGAACTGCGCGATGCCGCCCGGATCGAGATGCTCGCGGACTCCGCGCATCACGGCCTGCACGATCGCGTCTCCGGTGAGGCCGCCGTCGCGGTACTCGTACTCGGGAACACCGGTCACCCGCGGCGTGATGACGAACGGCGGGTTCGACACGATCAGGTCGAACGACTCCCCCGCGACGGGCTCGAACAGGTTCCCGTGCCGGAACTCGATGGTGTGCACGTCGTTCAGCAGCGCATTGAACTCCGCGAAGCGCAGAGCACGGTGCGAGATGTCGGTCGCCACCACCCGATCGGCGTGCCTGGCCGCGTGCAGCGCCTGGATACCGCACCCGGTCCCCAGATCGAGCGCGGCCCCGACGCGGTCGCGGATCATGATCGCGCTGAGCGTGTTCGATGCGCCGCCGACGCCCAGCACGTGGTCCTCCCGGAGCACCCGCCCGAGAGCGAGTTCGCCGAGGTCGGAGCAGATCCACCAGGACCCGTCGCCGGCGTCACCATCGAAGTACGAATAGGGCCGCAGGTCGACAAGTGGACGAGCCCAGGTCGTCTCCGACCTTTCGCCGCCCTCGTCGAGCGCGACGAGACCGAGACTCCATGCACCATCGATCCCGAGCGCAGGCAGAGCGGATGCCAGAGCCTGCGCCCCGACCGGCAGCCCCAGCACGAACGCGGTGGCGAGCACCGCCAGCGGTTCGTGCCGGGCGACCCCGGGCTCGGCCGCGCGTCGTGCCGCGACGCGCTGACCGCGGAACAGTGCTGCCGCAGCCTCCTCGCCCCAGAGCTCGTCGAGTGCATCGACGGTGAATCCGGCCGACTCCAGGTCGTCACGGAGGCGCGCGATCAGCGCGGCGTCGACACCGACGACATCCTGCGGTGCCGCAGGTGCCTGCTTGAAGGCGACGGAGGAGCTTTCGGGAGCGTCATCCGGCATCCCGCCATTCAACCACGCGCAGTGACTACTCCTCCGCGTAGAACTGGCGCACCTCGACCAGGCCGCCGCGAGCCATCGGGTGTCGAGCCGCGATCTCCAGCGCACGCTCGAGGGACTCCGCCTCGATCAGGTCGAACCCGGCGATCTGCTCCTTCGACTCGGCGAACGGGCCGTCCGTGATGAGCAGCCGGTCGCCGCGCCGCCGCACCACCTTGGCCGTCTCGGCAGGCAACCGCTCACCGACGATTCGCTCGCCGGAGGCGGCGAGCTCGTCCACCCACTGGTCGATGGACACATCGGCCTCCGACTCGGGCTCACCGGTCGGGTCGGTGCAGATCAGCAGCATGTATCGCATGAGCTTTCCTTTCGTCTCTAGCGGCTCACTCATCAACTCGTCGAAGGGAGACCCACGCTTACGACAAACTGCACGCGACTTTTTTCGACGCACTCGAAAGTACGCCAGACCCCTGACTCGGGACGGCTACTGAGCGGCGCGCTCCAGCACGAGCTCCCGCACCCTGGCGGCGTCGGCCTGACCTTTCATCGCCTTCATCACGGCACCGATCACCGCGCCGGCCGCCTGCACCTTGCCGTCGCGGATCTTCTGCAGCACGTCAGGCTGTGCGGCCAGCGCCTCGTCGATCGCGGTGATCAGCGCGCCGTCATCGGAGACGACCTTCAGGCCCCGTGCCTCGACGACGTCGCTCGGCGAACCCTCGCCGTCGATGACGCCCTCGAGCACCTGCCTGGCCAACCGGTCGGTGAGGTCGCCGTTCTCCACGAGGGCGACGAGCTCCGACACGTGCAGAGGCGAGACCAGCGCGGTCGCCTGCACTCCGCGCGCGTTCGCAATGCGGGTGATCTCGCCGGTCCACCACTTGCGCGCGGATGCCGGTGCCGCGCCCTCCGCGACCGTCGCCTCGACGGCATCCAGCAGGTCGCCGTTGACGACGTCCTGGAACTCCAGCGCCGTGAATCCCCATGCCTCGCGCAGCCGGGCACGGCGCTCGGAAGGCGGCTCGGGCAGAGTGGAGCGCAGCTCCTCGACCCATTCGCGGCTCGGTGCGACCGGCACGAGGTCGGGCTCCGGGAAGTACCGGTAGTCGTCGGCGTCGCTCTTGGGGCGGCCCGATGAGGTGGTGCCGGTGTCCTCGTGCCAGTGGCGCGTCTCCTGCGTGATGGTGCCACCGGCATCCAGGATCGCGGCCTGCCGCTGGATCTCGTACCGCACGGCGCGCTCCACCGAGCGCAGCGAGTTGACGTTCTTCGTCTCGGTGCGCGTACCCAGAACGGTCGAGCCGCGCGGGCGAAGCGAAACGTTGGCGTCGCAGCGCACGTTGCCCTCCTCCATGCGCGCGTTGGAGACGCCGAGCGCCTTCACCAGCTCGCGGATGTGCGCAACGTACGCCCGCCCGACCTCCGGGGCGTCGCCGTCGGCGCCCTCGATGATCTTCGTGACGATCTCGACCAGCGGCACGCCGCCGCGGTTGTAGTCGACGAGCGAGTAGTCCGCGCCCTGGATGCGGCCGGTGGCGCCGGCGTGCGTGAGCTTGCCGGCGTCCTCCTCCATGTGCGCGCGCTCGATGAGGACCGTGACCTGTCTGCCGCTCTCCAGCTCGACCGTGACCTCGCCATCGTGCGCGATCGGCTCGTCGTACTGCGACGTCTGGAAGTTCTTCGACGTGTCCGGGTAGAAGTAGTTCTTGCGGGCGAACCGCGAGCTCTCCGCGATGTCGCAGCCGAGCGCCAGACCGAGACGGATGCTCGACTCCACCGCCTTGTGGTTCACCTGCGGCAGACCGCCGGGCAGCCCGAGGCAGGTGGGGCAGGTGTTCGCGTTGGGGCCGGAGCCGAACTCGTTGGCGCAGGCGCAGAACATCTTGGTCTTCGTGTTCAGCTCGACGTGCACCTCGAAACCGAGCACGGGCTCGAAGAGTTCGAGGGCTTTGTCGTAGTCCATCAGGTTGTCCTTGGCCATCAGACCGCCCCCTCCTCGCTCGCGAACATCTCCGTCTGCGCCAGTTGCGGCGCCTGGGCGAGCAACGGATGCCCCCACCCGGCCGTAAGCAGCCGCTCGAGCGCCGCACCGATCGTGTACAGCCGCGCATCCTGCCTGGCCGGCGCCATGATCTGGAGCCCGACGGGCAGGCCGTCTTCCAGCGCAAGGCCGACCGGGAGCGCAAGACCCGGAACTCCTGCGAGGTTCGCAGGAATGGTGGTGATGTCGTTCAGATACATCGCCAGCGGGTCGTTGACCTTCTCGCCGAGCTTGAACGCCGTCGTCGGCGCTGCCGGGCTGATCAGCACGTCCGCCTGCGAAAAGGCGGACGCGAAGTCGCGCTGGATGAGCGTTCGCACCTTCTGGGCGCTGCCGTAGTACGCGTCGTAGTAGCCGGCGCTCAGTGCGTATGTGCCCAGGATGATGCGGCGCTTCACCTCGGCACCGAATCCCGCATCCCGCGTTGCGGCCATGACGCGCTCGCTCGTCACCGGTCCGCTCTGCGGCGGAACGCGGAGCCCGAAGCGCACCGAGTCGAAGCGGGCGAGGTTGCTGGATGCCTCGGCCGGCAGGATCAGGTAGTACGCGGCAACCGCGTACTCGAAGCTCGGCGCCGACACCTCGACCACCTCGGCGCCGGCAGCGCTGAGCAGGGCGACGGTCTCGTCGAACCGCTGCTTGACGCCCGGCTGGAAGCCCTCGCCGCTGCCGGCGATCTCCTTCACGACGCCGACGCGCACGCCCTTCAGTGCGTCGTCGCGCAGCCCGGCGCGGGCGGCCTCCGCCATGGACGGCCAGTCCTCGACCAGCGAGGTGGAGTCCAGCGGGTCGTGCCCGGCGATCACGTCGTGCAGCAGCGCTGCGTCGAGAACGCTGCGCGTGACGGGCCCGACCTGGTCGAGCGAGCTGGCCAGGGCGATCGCTCCGTAGCGGCTGACGCCGCCGTACGTGGGCTTCACACCCACCGAGCCGGTCACGGCGGCGGGCTGCCGGATCGAGCCGCCGGTGTCACTGCCGAGAGCGAGCGGAGTCTCGAACGCGGCGACGGCAGCCGCCGAACCGCCACCCGATCCGCCCGGGATGCGCTCGAGGTCCCAGGGGTTGTGCGTCGGCCCGAACGCAGAATGCTCGGTGGACGAGCCCATGGCGAACTCGTCCATGTTCGTCTTGCCGAGCGGCACCAGATCCGCGTCGCGCAGCCGCTTCACCACCGTCGCGTCGTACGGCGGAATCCAGCCGTCGAGGATCCGCGAGCCGGAGGTCGACGGCATGTCGTACGTGCAGAGCACGTCCTTGATCGCCACCGGCACGCCCGCGAGCGGGCCCAGTTTCTCGCCTGCCGCGCGGCGGGCATCCACGGCTTCCGCCGTCTGGAGGGCCTTCTCGGATGCCACGTGCAGGAACGCGTGCACGTCAGGGTCCACCGCGTGGATGCGCTCGAGGTGCGCACGGGTCACCTCCACGCTGGAGACGTCGGATGCCTCGAGCCGGGCGGCGAGCTCGGCCGCGCTGAGTCTGGTCAGGTCGGTCATCACGCCTCCTCGTCCAGGATGGGGGGTACCCGGAAGTAGTCGCCTTCGCGATCGGGTGCCCCCGACAGCGCCTGCTCGACGGTGAGGCTCGGACGCACCACGTCGTCCCGGAACACGTTCGTCATGGGGATCGGATGGCTCGTGGCCGGCACCTCGGGCGTCGCCACCTCACTGACCTTGGCCACGGATTCCACGATCTGCCCCAGCTCGGTGGTCAGGCTCGTCAGTTCGGCTTCGCTGAGGTCGATGCGGGCCAGTTCGGCAAGGTGCCGCACCTGGTCGGCGCTGATATCGGGCATGGGTCTCCGTAGCTCGGTTCAGTTCGAGGGATGCCGTCCAGTCTATTCGGCAGCGCTGGGCGGCTGCGTGGGGCCGGGTGCCGTCGAACCAGGGGACGTGGGAGAAGTCGGCGCGGGACTCAGCGGCGGAAGGAGCGGCTCGGCAGGGTTCGGCCCGGCACCGAACACCCCTTTGCCCGACACGGTGATGAGGTCGTACGCCTCCCGGTACGTGCGCGGCACCCGCGTCTCGTCGCCGCCGTAGTGCGCGATCAGCATGCCGAGCAGGCCGACCCCCGG
Source organism: Humibacter sp. (assembly GCF_051954055.1). Taxonomy (NCBI): domain Bacteria; kingdom Bacillati; phylum Actinomycetota; class Actinomycetes; order Micrococcales; family Microbacteriaceae; genus Humibacter; species Humibacter sp. Next base: position 25,908 of record NZ_JBQCIE010000121.1, read on the forward strand.
CGGTCCGAGCGGACGGTCGTCGTCGCCGCCGGGAACGGGAGGGCCGGCCTCCGGATTCGGCGGAACCCACTGCGGGTGGGTCTGCGGCCAGGTGGCGGGCTGCCGCGGCGTGCGCAGCGTGACCGCATTGTCGATGGTCGGTGCGCCGGCATCCCGCTCGGTCAGGGGCGCCAGCCGGTATTTCTTCTCCAGGGTCGCCATCACGCTGGAGTGGTGCATGGTCTCGTTGATGACGTGACCCTTCGCGGTCCACGCGGAGATCGCGAGCGCGGGTACGCGGACTCCGAGACGGTCGAACCGGAAGTCCATTTCCGTGTCGCCCAGCCGCTTCGACGGCGGTTTCGCAGCCGGCGGCGGTACGTGGTCGTACAGGCCGCCGTGCTCGTCGAACGTGACGAACAGCATCGTGTTCATGGCGTTCGATCCGTTCAGCGTGGCGCTCTCCCTGATCGCCGAGTACACCCTGTGCAACAGTGCCTCACCGGCGCGCACGTCGGAGATCGCGCCGCTGGCGATCACCTGGCCGTCGACATCCGTTCTGGTGAACGGTCCGACCGGCGGGTGCATGTCGTTGTGGTCGTAGGTGAGTCGCGGCTCGATGAACGAGTAGGCGGGAAGCTCGCCGCGCTTCACGTCGTCGTAGAAGCGAGCCATGGTGCGGAAGCGGTCGGTCTTCCAGAACTTGTGAAGCGCCGGCGCATGGATGAATCCGGTGAGCGAGAGGAACTGATTGTCGTCGAAGTAGATCGCCCACGAGATCCCGGCATCCTCGAGCCGATTGAAGATCGTGTCGGCACCGCCGTCGACCTCGAACCACTTGCGGTAACCGCCGCTGCCGTTGTTCGTGACGAAGCCGTGCGAGGTGGCGGCGTGAAAGAACGACCTGTTGCAGAACGTCTGCGACGGCACAGCACAGTGCCAGTGGTCGTACACGGCGAACTCTTTGGCCAAGGTCGAGAACACCGGAAGCATCGTGGGATCGAACGCACCCATGATGCGCCGGTACTCGTCGATCTGCGGCGTGACCCCGCGCCGGTCGACCCGGATGTGATCGATGTAGTCGGCGAGGAATCCGCTCATGTCCGGCTCGGCACCTGCAGGGGGCGCGTTGAACGGCGGATCCATCTCCCCGAGGAACTTGTCCGCATTGCCGGGTGGGTCGACCCTGCCGAAGAGCTGCTGGTTGACGTAGGGGTACTCCTCGCCAGGGTCCGGGTCGGGCTGGCTCATCACGAAGTCGGTCGTGCCGTTGTAGACGTGCACCGGGATGTCGAGGCCGGTGAGCGGATCCCGGTTTGCGTCGCGCTCCACGTCGAGGCCCTCGAAGTGCTGACCGTGGGGCGGCTTCCCGTCGGCGTACAGGAATCCGAGGATGTTGTCGAACGACCTGTTCTCGAACATGATCGCGACGAGATGGTCGAAGCCCGGCTTCGACGGCACGGGAAGCAGGCCGAGTTCGCGTTCGATCTCGGGATGAACGCTCGCACGTCCCGCAGCCGCCCCGATCGCGGCGCCCGCTGCGCCTCCGACGATGCCGCCCGCGGCGGCGCCGGCGGCCGCGATTCCGGCTCCGCGCAGGAACTCGCGGCGCGAGGCATCCTGTGTCACGAGGGCGTGCTCTCCCCCGCCTCGTCCAGCGACTCCGATCCCTCCAGTGGTTCCGATCCGCCCAGTGCGGCAGGTCCGCCCAGTGCGGCGGGTCCGCCCTCCAGCAGGAGCCTGAACTGCCCGGCATCGAGGATCGGCACGCCGAGCTCCTCCGCCTTCGCCAGCTTGGATCCGGCTCCTGGGCCGGCCGCGACGTAGTCGGTCTTCTTCGACACGCTGGAGGCCGCCTTGCCGCCGGCGGCGATGATGGCCTCCTGCGCTCCCTCCCTGGTGAAGCCCTCGAGCGATCCCGTCGCCACGACGGTCAGGCCGGCGAGCGGTCCGCCCGCTTCCTCCGCACGCCCCGGTCCGGGATGCCCGGGAGTCGAGAACCGCACCCCGGCCGCCGTCCACCGCTCGACGATCTCGCGGTGCCAGTCGACGTCGAACCAGTCGAGCACGGCATCCGCGATGATCCCGCCGACGCCGTCGACCGCGGCGAGCTCGTCTCTGCTGGCCGAGCGGATGGCATCCAGCGAACCGAACCAGTTCGCCAGCGCCCGTGCGGCGACCGGGCCGACATGCCGGATGCTCAGTGCCACCAGCAGCCGCCACAAGGGCTGCGTCTTGGCCTTCTCGAGCTCGGCGAGCAGCGTGACGGCCGCTTCGGACGGCGTGACGAGACGGTGGTTCTTGCGGATGCCCGCCTTGCGCCGTTCCGCCGCGCTCGCGTGCTCGAATCCCGGCGGGTACACCAGCGCGACCTTCTGGAACGGCGCGCGCCGTACCGGCAGGCCGGTCTCATCGTCCACCTTCGGAGCGCCGGTCTCGACGTCGCGCACCACCACCTCGATCGGAACGATCTCGTCCTCGGTGAGCTCGAAGAGCCCTGCCTCGTTCGCGAGCGGCGGCTCAGCCGGGACCAGCGGCTGCGTGAGCGCGGCGGCGGTCACCTCTCCGAGCGCGTCGATGTCGAGCGCTCCTCGGGAGCCGATGTGCTCGACCCTGCCCCGCACCTGAGCGGGGCAGGACCGCGAGTTCGGGCACCGCAGGTCGATGTCGCCCTCTTTCGCGGGCGCCAGACGAGTGCCGCACTCGGGGCAGAGCTCCGGCATCCGCCACTCCCGCTGCGTTCCGTCACGGCGCTCCTCCACGGCACCAAGGATCTCGGGGATGACGTCGCCCGCCTTGCGCAGCACGACCGTATCGCCGATGAGCACGCCCTTGGCCTTGACCACCTGCTGGTTGTGGAGGGTGGCCTGCCGCACCGTGCTGCCCGCCACCTTCACCGGCGTCATCACCGCGTACGGCGTCGCCCGTCCGGTACGGCCGATGCCGACCAGAATGTCCAGCAGGGTCGTGAAGACCTCCTCCGGCGGGTACTTGTACGCGATCGCCCACCTCGGCGCACGACTGGTCGCGCCGAGCTCATCGTGCGTGGCGAGGTCGTCGACCTTGACGACGACGCCGTCGATCTCGTGCTCGAGCGAGTGGCGGCGCTCCCCCATCTCGGCGATGTAGCCGGCCACGGCATCCATGTCGTCCAGCACCCGGTTGTGCGGAGACACCGGAAGACCCCAGGAGCGGATCAGGTCGTACATCTCCGACTGCGTTCGCACTGGCGGGTCGGGCCAGGCGCCGATCCCGTGCAGGTACAGCGAGAGCCGCCCCTGCCGCTCGCGCATCAGGTCGAGCTCCTGCGGCGACTTGTTCTCCCTGCGCTGGCGCAGGCTCCCCGCCGCGGTGTTGCGCGCGTTGGCGAACTCCGGGTAGCGGGTCTTGATCTCGTCGTCCGTCTTGCCCTTCGCCCGCTGCAGCTGCGCGTACTGGTCCTGCAGCTGGTGCTGTCGTTCGTTGAGGAACTCGAAGTCGGCAGTCTTCAGGAACACCTCGCCGCGCACCTCGAAGAACGGCGGCCATCCGCTGCCCTCGAGCCTGCGTGGGATGACCGGGATCCAGTCGACGTTCTCGGTGATGTCTTCGCCGACGGTTCCATCACCGCGGGTGGTGGCGGTCTCCAGAACGCCGTCGCGGTACGCCAGGCTGATCGCGAGCCCGTCGATCTTGACCTCGGTGAGCCAGTGAACCGGATGTCCGGCCGCCAGCTGAGTCTTGTTCGCCCAGTCGCGCAGCTCGTCGATGCTGAACACGTTGTCGAGGCTGAGCATCCGCTCGGCGTGCTCGTGCGGCGGGAAACCCGCTGACGCGATGTCGGCCCCCACGGTCTGCGTCGGGCTGTCCTGACTGACGAGCTCGGGGAAGCGCTGCTCGATCGCCTCGAGCCGATGGATGTCCGCGTCGTACTCCGCGTCGCTGATCAGGCTGCCGCCCGCGTAGTACGCGACGCGGTTGCGCTCGATGCGTTCACGCAGCTCGTCAGATTCGGCGTGCGCAGACTCGAAGTCGGCGGGGATGTCGCTGTCCGCTGGGATGACCGAGCCTGCCGGAATGTCCGTCACGTCCGCCATCCTAGAAGCGGCCACCGACGTTGCGGCCGCTTCAGCGCGTGGTGGCCGGAACCGCGCTCACCGTTCGGTCGATCGTGCACTGCCCGAGCACGCGCGTTCCCACGTAGACGACAGCGCTCTGTCCGGTCGCCACCCCGTTGATGGGTGTGGCCGGCCGGATGACCAGCTCGCCGTCGCGCAGGAGGGCCGTGGCGGCCACGGGGTCGGCGTGCGCCCGGATCTGCACCTCGCAGGCGAACGGCGTGGCGGCATCCTCGGGCGGCAGCCCTGCCCATGTGATGCGACTACCGGCGAGCTCGGCGATGTCGAGCGCCTCCTTGGGACCAACGACGACCGTGTTGTCCTTCGGGCGCACCTCGAGCACGAAGCGCGGGCGGCCGTCCGGAGCTGGGACAGTGATGCCCAGGCCGCGGCGCTGTCCGATGGTGTAGGCCGTCGCGCCCTCGTGGCTCCCGACGACGCTGCCGTCGCGGTCGATGATGTCACCGGGCGCCGTGCCGACGTGCTCGGCGAGCCAGCCGCGCGTGTCACCGTCGGGGATGAAGCAGATGTCGTGCGAGTCCGGCTTCGACGCGACCGTGAACCCGCGCTCCGCCGCCTCCGCGCGCACCAGATCCTTCGACGGTGTCGCGCCGAGCGGGAACATCGCGTGAGCGAGCTGCTCGGCCGTGAGCACGCCGAGTACGTACGACTGGTCCTTCGCCCACGCCGCGGCACGGTGCAGTTCCCGGTTGCCGTCGGCATCCGTCACGATGCTCGCGTAGTGGCCGGTGCACACCGCGTCGAACCCGAGCGCCATCGCCTTCTCGAGCAGTGCGGCAAACTTGATCTTCTCATTGCAGCGCAAACACGGGTTCGGGGTGCGGCCGGCCGAGTACTCGGCGATGAAGTCGTCGACCACGTCGAGCTTGAACCGCTCCGAGAAGTCCCACACGTAGTAGGGAATGCCGATCAGGTTGGCCACCCGCTGCGCGTCCATCGAGTCCTCGATGGTGCAGCATCCACGGCTCCCGGTTCGCAGCGTTCCCGGCATGCGGCTCAGCGCTAGGTGCACGCCGACGACGTCGTGCCCGGCGTCAACGGCGCGCGCCGCTGCCACCGCGGAGTCGACTCCGCCGCTCATCGCCGCCAGAACACGCATGCGCTACAGCCTACGAAAGTGTCCCTGGATGTTCATTTCACGCGCTGGAGCGGCGCCGACATGACATCCGCCCGGAAACATGCCGATTGGTCCTGCTATCGGCGGGACAGCGCGATCTGTCCTGTTGACGGAACCGGCACAAGGTGCGAGGGCTCAGCGGGCGCCGCGTGCGGAAGGTCAGCGGGCGCCGAGCGCGGACTCTCGGGCGGCGAGACCGGCACGTGACGCTTGCGCGTATGCCGCGGGCAACGCCGCCAGAAAAGCATCGACGTCAGCCTCGGTCGAGGTGCGTCCCAATGTGATGCGAAGCGCTCCGCGCGCCTCGTCTTCGGTGCGGCCCATGGCGCGGAGCACGTGAGACGGCTCCGGGATGCCCGCCTGGCACGCGGATCCGGTCGAGACCTCGACGCCCGCGGCGTCCAGGAGGAACAGCAGGGAGTCCCCCTCACAGCCGGGGAAGGTGAAGTGAGCGTTCGAGGCGAGTCGGGCATCCGCGGAGCCGTCCGAACCGGGCTCGGGGCCGCTGAGCACGGCTTGAGGCACGGCACGGCGCACGCCGTCGATGAGGCGGTCGCGGAGTACGGTGAGCCGCTCGGCCTCAACGACGCGGTCGCGGTCCGCCGAGACCGCCGCCACCGCGAAGGCGGAGGCCGCCGCAACATCCTGCGTTCCGCTGCGCACCTGGCGCTGCTGCCCACCGCCGTGGATGAGCGGAACGATCGTGGCGTCCCTCGACAGCACGAGCGCGCCCGCGCCGACCGGGCCGCCGATCTTGTGCGCAGAGACGCTCAGTGCTGCGAGCCCCGCCCCCGCCTTCGAGCCTGTGCGGCGACGCATTCCAGTGAAGTCCACCTGCAGGTGTCCGAAGACGGAGACGGCGTCCACGTGCACCGGGACGCCCGCGGCCGCCGCCAGCGCGATCATCCGTTCGGCCGGCTGGATGCTCCCCACCTCGTTGTTCGCCCACAGGAACGTGAGCAGAGCGACCGTGTGCGGCTCGCGTGACAGGGCGCGCTCGAGCACGTCGACCCGCACGAATCCCTGTTCGTCGAGGGGGAGCCACTCCACCTGGGCGCCCTCGTACGACTGCAACCACTCGACCGTGTCGAGCGTGGCGTGGTGCTCGCCCTCCGGCACGAGGATGCGATTCGCGCCCCGGCGCGCGCCGGCCCAGTAGAGCCCCTTGATGCCCAGGTTGATCGCCTCGGTACCACCGGAGACGAGCACGACCTCGATGCCCTGGCAGCCGAGCGTGCCGGCAAGCTGCTCGCGGGCATCCTCGAGCGCGCGCTTGGCGGACTGGCCGGCGGAATGGATGCTCGACGGGTTGCCCACCTCGGTCAGCGCGCGCGTGTACGCCTCGATCGCCTCGGGCAGAACGGGGGTGGTGGCGGCGTGGTCAAGGTAGACCGGCATACGAATTACTGTAGAACGCATGTCCACCGAGGATCCCCTGTCGCAGCTCGGCGTCCACGCCGAAGCGGACGGCGGGACCATCGGGGTGTACTCGAAGAACGCGACATCGATCGACCTGCTGATCTTCGACGATTCCGATCCGAACTGGCGGATCGATACGGTGCCTCTCACCCGCGGGCACGGCGACGTGTGGACCGCGCAGTCGCCGCACCTGAGACCGGGCACGCGATACGACATCAGGTGCTCTGGTCCGCGCGGACCGGAGCACCACTTCAACGAGCGCCAACTGCTGATCGAGCCGTACTCGCGTGGCCTCCTGCGGGCGGGCACGAAGGAGTGGCGCTCGGTCGTCATGGACGGCGGCTTCGACTGGGCAGGGACGGGCAAGCCGCACGTGCCGACCGACCACACCGTGGTCTACGAGGCGCACGTGAAGGGCCTTACCACTCTCAACACCGCGATTCCCGCTGACCTCCGCGGCACCTACGCCGGTCTCGCTCATCCGGCGACGATCGAGCACTTTCACCGGCTCGGAGTCACCAGCGTCGAGCTCCTACCCGTGCAGGCGTTCGTGACGGAGCAGCGCCTCTCGCGGCTCGGGTTGTCGAACTACTGGGGCTACAACACGCTGAACTTCTTCACGCCGCACGCGCCGTACGCGACGAAGCAGGCGCAGGCATCCGGTGCGGAGGCGGTGCTGCGTGAGTTCAAGGGGATGGTGCGGCTGTTGCACGAGGCGGGGCTCGAGGTCATCCTCGACGTCGTCTACAACCACACGGCCGAGGAGGGTCTCGGCGGTCCGACGACCAGCCTGCGCGGCATCGACAACGCCACGTACTACCGGCAGAACCCTGACGGCTCCTACATCGACACCACGGGCGTCGGCAACACGATCGACTACGGCAATCCGGTCGCAGAGCGGCTCGTGCTCGATTCGCTGGCGTACTGGGCGAACGACGTGCAGATCGACGGCTTCCGCTTCGACCTCGCCGCCACTCTTGGTCGCGACGAGACAGGCGAGTTCGACAACGACCACTCGCTGCTCACGGCGATCGTCGACGACCCGTACCTCGAGGGCGTCAAGCTCATCGCGGAGCCGTGGGATGTCGGCCCTGGCGGCTGGCAGACCGGCGGGTTCCCGAACGGCTGGCACGAGTGGAACGACCGGTACCGAAACCGCGTGCGCTCGTTCTGGTTGGCGGACATCGCGGATGCCCGTGCGAACGGCTCCGCACCGACCGGAATCGGCTCGTTCGCCACCAGTCTGGCCGGGTCGTCCAATCTGTTCAGTCCGGAACGCGGCCCGCTGGCATCCGTCAACTTCGTCACGGCGCACGACGGCTTCACCCTCGCCGACCTCGTGTCGTACGACGAGAAGCACAACCTCGGAAACGGCGAGGACAACCGCGACGGCACGAACGACAACAGGTCGTTCAATCACGGCGTCGAAGGACCGACCGACGACGAGGGCATCCGCGCCGCGCGACGCAAGGCCGCGCGCAACCTGATGGGAACGCTCCTGCTCTCGGCGGGCATCCCCATGATCACGGCGGGCGACGAGTACGGCAGGAGCCAGTCAGGCAACAACAACGCGTACTGCCACGACGATGAGCTCACCTGGTTCCGCTGGGACTGGGACGAGCGGCAGAGCGACTTCGCCGCGGTCACGGCCGAGCTGATCAGGCTGCGCAGGGAGAACCCGGCGCTGCGTCCCGTGCGGTTCGGCAAGTTCGGCGAGACCGTGCCGAGCGCCAGCCAGCTCGACTGGTACGACGCATCGGGGAAGACGATGGCGCAGCAGGACTGGGACTCGCCCGAGCACCGCACTCTGCAGTACCTCGCCGCGTCGACGCCCGAGTTCGAGGAGTTCAACCGCATCCTGCTCGTGGTGCACGGACTCGAGACCGACACGTCGGTGACGCTTCCCGAGCGCGAGGGCGTTGGCGGCTACACCCTGTTGTGGGACAGCGCCCTGGAGACGGTGTCTGAGGCCGACGCGGAGTTCGCGCCCGGGGGCACTGTCGACATGGGTCCCACCTCGATGAAGCTCTTCCGGGCGCACGGGTGGCGATGAAGAAGTCGGCATCGGCGCGCGCTGCGGGGACACCGGCCACCGTGGAGCTCACCCGTGCCGGTGTCCCGTTCACCGCGCACGCGTACGAGCACGACCGGGGCGCCACGTCGTTCGGAATCGAGGCGGCCGATGAGCTGGACGTCGATCCGGCGCGCGTCTTCAAGACGCTGATCGCGGATGCCGACGGCCGGCTCGTCGTCGGCATCGTACCGGTGACCGGTCAACTCGATCTCAAGGCACTAGCTGCTGCGGTCGGCGCGAAGCGGGTGTCGCTTGCCGACCCAGCGTTGGCGCAACGGAGGACCGGCTATATCGTGGGCGGGATCTCGCCGGTCGGGCAGAAGTCGAGGCTGGAGACGGTCCTGGATGCCTCGGCCTCCGTCTTCGAGACCGTCTACGTCTCCGGCGGCCGCCGCGGATTCGACATCGAGCTGACGCCGAGCGACCTGCTCAGGGTCACCGACGGACGCCTCGTCGCCATCGCTCGCTGACGGGTCAGTGGGCGATGGTGACCAGTCCGAGTTCAGCAGGGCTCGCCATCGCCGGATTGCACGGCAGCACGCGCACTGTGTAGCCGAACGATCCGGCGCGGTCCAGCGGCACGACGCCCTCGAACGCTGACGTGCCGCCTGTGCCTCCGTCGTGGTGACTCAGCCGCTGATGCCCGACCTTCTCGAGGTCGTCGTCCTCGCCGATACGGCCGTACACGACCTCCACGGCGACATCCGACGGCTCCAGCGTGCCCAGCGCCACGTGTGCACGAAGACGGAGCCGGTCGCCGACCTGAGGCACGGCATCCACTCCCCCGGATTCCACGTGCACGACCGCCACGTCCTGCCACGCATCGGTCACGCGCGCCTTCCATGCGGCGAACTCGCGAGCGCCCTGGTACCTGTTCGCGCCGAGCTGCGTCGACTCGGCGTAGGCCGGCTGATACAGCTCGGTGACGTACTGCCGCACCATGCGGTCCGCGCTCAGCTCAGGAGACAGCGTCTTCAGGGTGTGCCGCACCTGCTGCATCCAGGTGATCGGCACCCCGGTCTCGTCCCGGTCGTAGAAGCGCGGCGCGATCTGGTGCTCGATCAGGTCGTACAGCGCGTTCGCCTCGAGCGCGTCACGTTCGGCGGCATCCCCCGCGGCGTCCGCCGACGGGATGGCCCAACCGTTCTCGCCGTCGAAGTACTCGGCCCACCAGCCGTCGAGGATCGACAGGTTGAGCGCGCCGTTCAGCGCCGCCTTCATTCCGCTCGTGCCGCACGCCTCGAGCGGACGCAACGGATTGTTCAGCCAGATGTCGCAGCCCGGGTACAGCGTCTGCGCCATCGTGATGTCATAGTCCGGCAGGAACACGAGGCGATTGCGCACCTCGGGCGAGGCCGCGAACTCGACGAGCTCCTGGATGAGCCGCTTGCCGCCGTCGTCGGCCGGATGCGCCTTGCCCGCGATGACCAGCTGCACCGGGCGCTCCGGGTCGTTCAGCAGGCGCGTGAGGCGCTCCTTGTCGTGCAGCATCAGCGTGAGCCGCTTGTAGGTGGCGACGCGGCGGGCGAATCCGATGGTGAGCACGTGCGGGTCGAGCACGCCGGACAGCCACGCCGGGGTGATCGCGCCCCGAGAGCGGCGGTGCCACTCCCCTGCGACACGCGTGCGGGCATCCTGCACCAGGTTCTCGCGCATTCTGCTGCGCACGTTCCACAGGTCGTGATCGCTGAGCGAAGGCGAGAGCCAGTCGGCGTGCGTCGTGTCGGACGTGCCGAGCGTGTTCTGCGCCAGCTCGGTCAGCAGCGGATCGGTCCAGGTGGGCGCGTGCACGCCGTTGGTGACCGAGCCGATCGGCACCTCGTCGTAGTCGAATCCCGGCCAGAGGCCCGCGAACATGTGCCGCGACACGTTGCCGTGCAGCTTCGAGACGCCGTTCGCGCGCTGCGCGAGCCGCAACCCCATCACGGCCATGTTGAACACGCCGGGCGATCCGCCGTCGTAGTCCTCCGCCCCGAGGCGCATCACGTCGTCGACGTCGATGCCCGGCACGAGCTCGTGCGCCTGGAAGTAGCGGTGCACCAGGGATGCGTCGAAGCGGTCGATTCCCGCCGCGACCGGTGTGTGCGTGGTGAAGACGGTTCCGGCGCGCACCGCCTCCAGCGCCTGCGGGAACGTGAGGCCCTCGCCGATCAGCTCGGCGATGCGCTCGAGACCCTGGAAACCGGCGTGGCCTTCGTTCGTGTGATAGACGCTCGGCGGGGCGAGGCCGAGCAGACTCGTGGCAGTACGCAGCGCCCGAACGCCCCCGATGCCCAGCAGCAGCTCCTGCAGCAGCCTGTGCTCTCCCCCGCCGCCGTACAGACGGTCGGTGACGCTGCGCAGGTCGTCGTCGTTCTCCGGGATGTTCGTGTCCAGCAGGAGAAGACGCACCCGCCCGACGAGGGTGGTCCAGATGCGGGCGCTCAGGGTGCGGCCGTCGGGCATGGCGAGCGCGACGATCGCCGGGGTACCGTCCGCGTGCCGCAGCACCGACAGCGGCATCCCATCGGGATCCAGCACCGGATAGCTCTCCTGCTGCCAGCCGTCGGCGGTCAGCGACTGCGCGAAGTATCCGGACCGGTAGAACAGCCCGACGCCGGTGAGCGGGACGCCGAGATCGGACGCGCTCTTCAGGTGGTCGCCCGCGAGGATGCCGAGGCCGCCGGAGTACTGCGGCAGCGCGGCCGCGATGCCGAACTCGGGCGAGAAGTACGCGATCGACTGCGGGGCATCGTGAAGCGTCTGATACCACCGCGGTTCGCCGATGTAGCGGCGCAGCTCGTCTCGCAGGCCGTTCGCCCAGCCGATGAAGCCCTCGTCGTCGGCCAGCTCCGCGAGACGCTCCGGGCTGACGGCGCCGAGCAGCGCGATCGGATCGTGGTTCGTTGCGCGCCAGAGGTGCTCGGAGACGTGGCGGAACAGATCCCTGGTGGGCTCGTGCCATGACCAGCGCAGGTTCGAGGCGAGCTCGTCGAGCGCTTGCAGGGAGTCCGGGATGACCGCACGGACGGTGAATCGACGGATGGCTTTCACTCGCGCAACCCTACCCACGCCGCATGTCCAACGTGTGAACGCGTGCCTGACGCGCGCCTCGCGCGGGAGTGTGGGGGCGACGCGCGCGGCGTGCAAGGGGTGGCGACTTCCGGGCCCCGTAGCGCTACGGTCGGAGAATGCCGACAACGTCGTCACGCTCCTCCCGTTCCCGCCCGCCGGCGGAAACAGCACAACGGAGCGAGTACCGTCCCGTACTCGGCAGGCTCCCGATCCTCGACGTGAGTCCCGTCGTCGAGGGCGGAGCATGGCCGGCCAAGGCGTACAACGGCGAGGTGGTGCCGTTCTCCGCCGTCGCATTCCGCGAAGGTCACGACCTGATCGGCGTCGAGCTCGTGCTCACGGCGCCCTCGGGTCAGACGCTGAGGCGAAGGATGTCCGCACTCGCAGCGGGAACGGACAGCTGGGGCACGACGGCGCTTCTGAACGAGCAGGGCACGTGGCGGTTCCGCATCGAGGCGTGGGCGGACGACGTCGCGACCTGGTGGCACGCCGCCGGCATCAAGGTGCCTGCGGGAATCGACGTCGACCTGATGCTGGCGGCGGGCGCCGAGCTCCTCAGCCGCGCGGCGGTGGAACAGGGCGATGCCGCAGACGGACGCTGGCTCGCGGACGAGGCGGAAGCACTCGTGAACGGCCGCAAGCCGGCGACCGTACGGCTGGACGCCCTCGCGACGAACGGCGTGCTGGACCACCTGACCGCCAACCCACTGCGGAGCCTCGTGACCTCATCGCACGAGTACGAGGTGCTCGCGGAGAGAGAACGCGCCGGGGTCGGCGCCTGGTACGAGTTCTTCCCACGCTCGGTCGGCGCCGTGCGCCAGGAAGACGGGTCCTGGAAGTCGGGGACGTTCCGCACGGCGGAGTCCCGGCTGCCTCGGATCGCGGAGATGGGCTTCGATGTGGTCTACCTTCCGCCGATCCACCCGATCGGGCTGGCCTACCGCAAGGGGCCGAACAACTCGCTGGATGCCGGCGAGAACGACCCGGGCTCGCCGTGGGCGATCGGCGGAGCGGACGGCGGCCACGACGCGATCCACCCGGATCTTGGCTCCGAGGCCGACCTCAAGCGGTTCGTCACGCGGGCGAAGAAGGCCGGACTCGAGGTGGCGCTGGACCTCGCGCTGCAGGCCTCGCCGGATCACCCGTGGGTGCGCGAGCATCCGGAGTGGTTCACCCGGCTGCCCGACGGCTCCATCGCGTACGCGGAGAACCCGCCGAAGAAGTACCAGGACATCTACCCGGTCAACTTCGACGACGATCCGAACGGCATCCGCGTCGAGGTGCTCCGCATCGTGCGGCACTGGATGCGTCTGGGCATCCGCATCTTCCGCGTCGACAATCCGCACACGAAGCCCGTCGACTTCTGGGAGTGGCTCATCCACACCATCAATGCGGAAGAGCCGGACGTCGTGTTCCTGGCCGAGGCGTTCACCCGGCCGGCCGTGATGCAAACGCTGGCGAAGGCCGGGTTCCAGCAGTCGTACTCCTACTTCACCTGGCGCAACACGAAGGTCGAGCTCGAGGAGTTCCTGGACTCGATCGCGCACGAGACGGCTGCCTTCATGCGGCCCAACCTGTTCGTCAACACCCCGGACATCCTCACCGAGTACCTGCAGTTCGGCGGCCGGCCCGCCTTCAAGGTGCGGGCCGCGATCGCGGCGACCGGCGCTCCGCTCTGGGGCGTGTACTCGGGCTACGAGCTTTACGAGTCGGTGGCGCGAAGCGGCGCTGAGGAGTACATCGACAACGAGAAGTACGAGTACCGGCCGCGTGACTACGAAGGCGCCGAGTCCCGGGGCGAATCGTTGGCGCCGTACCTCACGATGCTGAACAGGGTGAGGCGCGAGCATCCTGCGCTGAGGCAGCTGCGCAACCTGCACGTGCACTCCAGCGAGGACGACGCCGTTCTCGTCTACAGCAAGCATCTGGCCGCGGAGTTCACCGGCACCGGCCGGCCAGACACGGTGATCGTGGTCGCCAATGTCGACCCGCACGCCGTGCGCGAGACGCTCGTGCACCTCGATCTCGAGGCGATCGAGCTGCCGCCCGAGTCGACGTACGAGGTGACGGATGCCGTGACCGGGCAGGTCTGGTCGTGGGGTGCCGTCAACTACGTGCGGCTGGATGCCTTCCACGAGCCCGTGCACATCCTCAGCGTGAACTCCCCTGCAAGTCCCCCGGCGTAAGGCGGCCCGATGTCCGAGAACGAGATGACGACGATCGCGCACGCGGACGGATCCGCGGCGATACACGCGCCGGCGCTGGATGACGGCGTACTGCTGGCCGTCACGGAGGGGCGCTACCACGAACCGCACTCCGTGCTCGGTCAGCACCTGGTGGCGGCGGACGGCGTCGCCGACCGCGTCACGGTCATCCGCGCCCTCCGCCCGCTGGCCAGGTCGGTCACGGCCGTGCTCGCCACCGGGGCGCGGGTCTCGCTCGGCCACCTCGGGCACGGCGTGTGGCAGGGCGTGAGCGTGCTCGGACCCCAGCCGTACCTGCTGGAGGCACGCTACGAGGACGACGCGGTGTGGACGGCCGAAGACCCGTACCGGTTCACCCCGACGATCGGCGAACTCGACCTGCACCTGATCCGGGAGGGCAGACACGAGCGGCTCTGGGACGCGCTCGGCGCACACCACCGCGAGCACGAGGGCGTCTCGGGCACCGCGTTCACGGCGTGGGCGCCCAACGCGACAGCGGTGCGGGTGGCGGGCGACTTCAACGACTGGAACGGCGTCGCATCCGCGATGCGTTCCATGGGAGCCAGCGGCGTGTGGGAACTGTTCCTGCCCGGCGTCGAGCCTGGCGCCGTCTACAAGTTCGAGCTGCGTGACAAGCACGGGCAGTGGAGTCTCAAGGCCGATCCCCTGGCCCGTCTGGCCGAGGTGCCGCCGGCGACGGGTTCTGTCGTCACCGAGACGGACTACGTCTGGGACGACGGCGACTGGATGCTCGGCCGCCGCTCCCGCAACCCGCACACCGGACCGATGAGCGTGTACGAGCTGCACCTGGGGTCGTGGCGGCCGGGGCTCGGGTACCGCGAGGCGGCGGACGCGTTGATCGACTACCTCACGCCGCTCGGGTACACCCACGTGGAGTTCCTGCCGCTGGCGGAGCATCCGTTCGGCGGTTCGTGGGGCTACCAGGTGACGGGATACTACGCGCCGACCAGCCGCTTCGGGCATCCCGACGACCTGCGTTACCTCATCGACCGGCTGCACCGTGCTGGGATCGGCGTGTTCATGGACTGGGTGCCTGGCCATTTCCCAAAGGATGTCTGGGCTCTCGCGCGGTTCGACGGCGAGGCTCTCTACGAGCATCCCGATCCGCGTCGCGGCGAGCAGAAGGACTGGGGCACGTACGTGTTCGACTTCGGCAGGCCGGAGGTGCGGAACTTCCTCGTCGCGAACGCGCTGTACTGGCTGGAGGAGTTCCACGTCGACGGCCTGCGCGTGGATGCCGTCGCCTCCATGCTGTACCTCGACTACTCGCGCGCCGAGGGCGAGTGGGTGCCGAACGTGCACGGCGGGCGCGAGAACCTGGAGGCGATCTCGTTCCTGCAGGAGGCGACGGCCACCGCGTACAAGCGCAACCCGGGCATCGTGATGGTCGCCGAGGAGTCCACTGCCTACCCGGGAGTCACCGCTCCGACGAGCGCGGGCGGGCTCGGGTTCGGCCTGAAGTGGAACATGGGCTGGATGCATGACTCGTTGCAGTACATGCACGAGGACCCGATGTACCGCTCGTACCACCACGGCGAGATCACGTTCTCGTTCGTGTACGCGTTCAGCGAGCACTTCATGCTGCCGATCAGCCACGATGAGGTGGTGCACGGCAAGGGATCGCTCCTCGCCAAGATGCCAGGCGATCACTGGCAGCAACTGGCGAACGTTCGTGCCTATCTCGCGTTCATGTGGGCGCACCCCGGCAAGCAGCTGCTGTTCATGGGCCAGGAGTTCGGGCAGCCCTCCGAGTGGAGCGAAGAGCGCGGGCTCGACTGGTGGATCCTCGACCAGCCGGCGCACCGCGGCCTGTGGGAGCTCGTGGCGCGGCTCAACGGCATCTATCGCAATGAGCCGGCGCTGTGGCGTTACGACCAGGACCCGCGCGGTTTCCAGTGGATCGACGGCGGAGACGCCCAGGGCAACGTGGTCGCGTTCGCCAGGCGTGCAGACGGCGATCCGCTGGTGTGCGTCGTGAACTTCGCCGGGGTGCCGCACACCGGGTACCGGCTGCCGATGCCGTTCGCCGGCGACTGGGACGAGTTGCTCAACACCGACGCCGTGGAATACGGCGGGTCGGGTGTGGGCAACCTGGGCGTCGTGCGGGCGACGGATGCGCCGTGGGGTGGGATGCAGGCATCCGCCGTTCTCGACCTGCCGCCGCTCGGCGCCCTCTGGCTGCGCCCGAAGCGCTAGTACAGCAGCGAAGCCAGGCGACCGCGAGCCTTGATGACGCGGGGGTCGGTCACGCCGACGATCTCGAAGTAGTCCACGAGGCGCGTGCGGATGAGGTCGCGGGTCGCGGGGTCTGCCGTGGCGAACAGGTCGAGCAGCCGACCGAACGCGTCGTCGACGTGCCCGCCGGAGAGGTCGAGGTCCGCCACGGCGAGGGCGGCGTCGGCGTCCTTCGGCGCGGATGCCGCGGCATCCCTCACCTGACTGGCGTCGACGGTTGAGAGACGCTTGAGCAGGCTCACCTGGGCGAGCCCGGCGACCGCAAGGTCGTCTGCAGGGTTCTGCGCGATCGCGAGCCGGTACTCCGCGATGGCGCCGTCCAAGTCGCCGCGCTCGATCGCGTCGTACGCCTCCTGGTGGTGCGGCGGCAGGGGTTCGGGTTCCGGCTCGGATGCCACCTCGTCGCCCTCGGCGCCCGCCGCCTCGTCGACGCTCACGCTGCCTGTCACGCCGTTCTGCTCGGCGATCTGGAGCACCTGCTCGAACACGTCGCGCACCTGCTGCTCCGGAATGGCGCCGACGAAGAGCGGGGCGGGGCGCCCGCCGATGATGGCGACGACGGTCGGGATCGACTGTGCCTGGAACGCCTGCGCCAGCTGCGGGTTCGCGTCGACGTCGACCTTCACGAGCACGAGGCGGCCCGCGTAGTCGTTCACGGCGCGCTCGAGCGCCGGGGAGAGCTGCTTGCACGGCCCGCACCACTCGGCCCAGAGGTCGACGATCACTGGAACGGTATTCGACAGCTCGATGAACTGCGTGAAGTTCTGGTCGGTGCCGTCGTAGATCAGGCCGGGAAGGGTCTGCTGCGGAGCGGCATCCGTCGTGGTGGGTTGGCCTGCCGGACGGCTCGCCAGGCCAGAGAGATCGACGGCGCCGCGGAAGGATGCGGCATCAGGCGTGTTGGTCATCCGAGTTCCTTCGCACCGAGCAGCGCCTGCGTGAAGCCGAGCATGACGATCTTGCTCTTGGACTCCGCGGGCGGCACATAAAACAGTAGCTGGTAGCCGTACGTGGTCTCGAGGCCCTTCGTGCTGTCCGTCACACCCGTGAGCGCCTGCACGTTGGGATTGCTGGTCGAGACTGTCGCGCCCGCCTCCACCGGTTTCAGCGTCGACACCTCGTTCAGGCTCGTCGCGACGATGGCGCCCGAGTCGTTCGTCGCCATCGCGATCGGACCGTCGGATCCGGCCTGATGTGCGAATGTGAGCGACGCGGTCTTCGGGAGGTTCGCGGTCTGCGACGCCTTGTAAGCCGCACCCACCTGCGGGGCCAGCTTGTCGGTCTTGGAGTCGAAGAGGTTGTAGTACTTGCTCTTGTCGCCGTTCTGGAGCACGTCGCCGTAGTAGTCGGCCAGCTTGTTCGGCGCGACCGACAGCAGCTTCGAGTCCGGCGGCACGATCGACGTGCCGATGTTGGCCGGTGGCAGGTCGGGCACGTTCGCGTCGGCCTCCAGCGCGATCGCGTACTCCACGGTGTAGTTGTCGCGCGGAGTCTTCTGGATCATCACCAGGTCGAGCGGGGCCGCCTTGGAGTCCTTCGGGTCGTGCACGACGGCGCTGACCACACGCGGCCAGTCGTTCGTGGCCTCGGGCAGGGCGAGCGAGACGGAATTGCTCGGGATCGCCTGCTCGGCCGGCGCATCGGACTTCTTGGTGCGCAGCGCGTAATCGCCGGTGCGGGCATCCAGTGCCGGCCCGCTGAAGCGCGTCGCGGCGAGCGTTGCGTCCAGGGTGCCGTCGGCCTTGCTCGCCGTCTTGGCGATGGAGTTGACGATGTTGTCCAGCTGCGGGCCGGTCACGGCCGGTGGTGGCGTGTCCTTCCCCTGACCGGGCAGGTCGGTCGCGATCGGCGTCGAGGTCGGCGTCGCCGTCGAACCGCCGAACTGGGGCCAGTAGTCCGACGAACATCCGGCGAGCACCAACGTCCCGACGAGGACGACGGGAACGGCGACGGATGCCCGACCGATCGAGCGCCTGCCCTTCGCCGGCGGCTCCACCTCCTGCGTCGGCTCGTAGCTGGAGGGCTTCGGCGGCTTGGGCCCACGAGGCAGCTTGGGCGGCTTGCCTCCGCCACGGCGCGGTCCCCGTGAACGGCGCAGGTGGCGGATGGCGAGCACGTACATCAGCACTCCGAACGCTGCGACGACGATTCCGCCGACGATGAGCGGGCCGGCGAACGGCGTACGACTGTCGAGCGGCCAGTTGATCGTGATCCTGTCGGGCGCAGGCTTCGTCCCGTCGCTGGCGACGATGACGCTGACCGTGTCGGGCACGTTCATCTTCGTGATCGAGGCGGCGTCTCCGCTGAACTCCTCCAGCCACAGGTCGGAACCCGCCGGGTCCGGGCCCCTATGCGCCGAGCTCTTGGTGGAATCGGTCGAGCTCGAGTCCGAACCGGCGGTCGCGCTCGGCGTCGGTGTGGGTGTCGGGGTCGCCGTGTCGGAGGGCTGCGGAGCTGATGTCTTGCTCGGCTTCGGCGTGACGACGTGCGACGACAGCGTGTTGGTCGCCGCGTTGTAGGAGACCTTCGCGTACTTCTCGGTGCCGAGCCAGGCGAGCACATCGGCGGTGCGGCCGTAGGCGACGAACGGCTTGCTTCCGCCGGAGACGGTCAGGGTCTGCTGGCCGGGGCGTGCACGCAACACGGAACCGTCGATGACGGTGAACGGCTCACCACCCTTGACGATGGTGCCGGTGACAATGTTCGCGGGCGGGATCCAGATGGTCCGCTGGGCGAAGCCCAGGGCGATCATCGCGGCCGCGGCGATGAACGCCAGGATGGCGATCAGGAATCGCACGAACTCTCCTTCGCTGTCGCATCCGCACGCAACATGCCGTCGCGACGGGCGCAACCGGCGCCGACTGGTGGCGCCCGCAATCAGTGGTTTCGGGTGACGGCCGCCGCGCGCGGCGCCCGGCAGGCAACCCACGATACCGAAACAGCCCTGGGAACCCGCTCCCAGCGGGCTGAACGGCGGGTCGCGGCACCGCCCTCCACCCCGAACTCCCGCGACACCGGATGCCCGGCCCGACTACACTCGAAACGCCCGGCGCGTCGTAGCGCCGGCTTCGTGTCGCCTGCCGAATCCCCACACGGCAGCGCTGCCCGCGAACAACACCCCCGAATACCACCCCGGAGAGAAGAAGCCCGTGGCCCCCGAAGAGACCGAGTTCACTCAAGTCTTCCGCGGTTATGACAAGGACGAGGTCGACAAGGCGATCCAGGATCTGCGACGCGAACTGATTCAGGCGAACACGCAGACCGCGGACTCCGCCAAGGAGATCAAGCGCCTGTCCGCCCGCATCGACGAACTCAACGCCGAGATCGAGGAAGTCGGCAGCCCGACGTTCTCCGGTCTCGGAACGAAGCTCGAGAACACGTTGCGCGTGGCTGAGGAGCAGTCGACGCGCATGATCGCGCAGGCCGACATCGACGCCGAGAAGCTGCGTTCGGCCGTCGCCGCGGAGGTCGAGAAGACCCGCCGCACGGCCGAGGAGCAGGCCCAGCGCATCCTCGCGGAGGCCCACGCAAAGGCGGACACCACGCTGCAGGACGCCGGCATCGAGGCGAACGAGCTGGTGAGCGAGGCCAGGGCGAAGGCCGACACCCTGAGCCAGGAGTCGCAGCGCCAGGCGGCCGCCGTGCGCACGTCGGTCGGCACCGAGGTCGCCGAGCTGCGGGCGACCGCCAAGCGCGAGGCGGCGGCCATGCAGGCCGAGGCCGAGCACCAGGCGGCCGAGACGAAGGCCGCGGCCAATCGCGAGGCCGCCGAAGCTCGGACGGATGCCGAAGGGCTCAGCCGCGAGGTCGAAGAGGCCAGGGCGGCACTTGCGAGGGAGCTCGAGGCACGGCGCGCTGAGGTCGAGGCGGAGCTGGCCGACCGTCGCACCGTGGTCGACGAGGAGATCGCGCAGTCCCAGCGCGACCTCGCCGCGGACACCCAGCAGGCGCGCATCGACCTTGCCAACGAGATCGAGCAGGGCCGCGCAGCGCTGGCGCGCGAGCTGGACCAGCGCAAGGCCGAGGCGGCCGCTGAAGCGGAGAAGGAGCGCAAGGCGTTCCAGCGTGCCGCGGAGAAGGCGCGCAAGGAGCTCGAGGAGGAGCTCGCGGGCATCCGCTCTGAGATCGCCGCCGAGTCGGAGCGGCTCGCTCACGAGGCGGAACGGGCGCGCATGGAGCTCGAGGTGGAGCTCAAGGGACGCCGCGACGAGTCCGAGAAGGAGCACCTCGCGCGGCACCAGGAGGCAGTCGCACAGACGCAGAAATACCTCGACGACGCGAACGCGGAACTGGCCGAGGTCACCCGCCGCACCAACGAGGTGCGCTCGGAGGGCGAGGCCATCGAGCAGGAGATGCGGTCCGAGGTCAAGGCGGCACGCAAGGAGGCCGAGGTCTCGGCGCGCGAGATCGTGCGCTCCGCTGAGGAGCGCGCAGCCGCGATCATCGACGAGGCGGAAGAGCGCACACGCAAGCTTGTCGCTGACGCGGAAGAGCGCCTGTCTCAGATTAGGATCGAACGCGAAGCTGTGGCCGGGTACTTCGAGAGCCTGCGCAGCGTGCTGAGCCAGGCGGAGCAGGTGACTGCCGTAGACGACTGACGGTGCAGGCGAGGGGGGCCGCGTGAAGATCCAGAACGCATTCCGGGTCGGACTGATCGGGACTCTCGGAGTCGGGCTCGGCGTTCTCATCCTCACGTCGATCGTCTCGCTGTCGACGATCCTGACCTACATCGGGGCGGCGCTGTTCCTCGCGCTCGGCATCGAGCCGATCGTGGCGTTCCTGGAACGGCGCAAGATACCGCGCTGGGCGGCCATCCTGATCGTGCTCGTCGTGCTGCTCGTGCTGCTCGGCCTGCTGCTCTGGGCGATCATCCCGATCATCGTCAGCCAGGGCACGAGCCTCGTGAAGCAGATGACGTCCTTCGTGGAGAAGGGCACCTACCAGGAGTGGTATCAGACGCTGCAGAAGCAGTTCCCGGCGATCGACTTCGACAAGTCGCTCCAGGAGATCTGGAACTACGTGCAGAAGTCCGCAGGCAGCATCGGTGCCGGCCTGCTGTCGGTCGGGATCGGCATCATCTCCGGGTTCTTCGGCGCGCTCATCGTCATCATCCTCACCATCTACTTCACCGCATCGCTGCCGAACATCAAGCGCGCCGCGTATGAGCTGGTGCCGGCGAGCAAGCGCGGCCGGTTCGCCGACATCGCAGAGCAGATCACGGATTCCGTCGGCAAGTACGTGATGGGGCAGGTGGGGCTCGCCCTCATCAACGGAATACTGAGCGCGATCTTCCTCACGATCATCGGCGCACCCTTCCCCATCCTGCTCGCAGTGATCGCGTTCCTGTTCTCGCTGATCCCGCTGATCGGAACCATCTCGGGGTCCATCATCATCGTGCTGCTGTCGCTGCTGCTGGCCTCGCCGCTCACCGCCCTCGTCGCGGCCATCTACTACGTGATCTATATGCAGGTCGAGGCATATGTGCTGAGCCCGCGCATCATGAACCGCGCCGTGTCGGTGCCCGGCGCCGTCGTCGTGATCGCGGCGCTCGCGGGCGGCTCGCTGCTGGGCATCCTGGGTGCGCTGATCGCGATCCCGGTCGCCGCGTCGATCCTGCTGATCATCAAGCAGGTCGTCATCCCCCGACAGAATGAGTTGTGGTGGGTGGTCCGCGGGGGGGTGGGTGTCAAAAAACAGGGGCGGGGGGGGCGGCGGAGGGCCCCGGCGGCGGCCCAGCGCGGGTGAGGCGGGGCCCCCCGCGACCCC
>NZ_JBQCIE010000122.1:0-122427 GCF_051954055.1 Humibacter sp.
GTGGTCGAGGGGCGTCGCATCCTGACCGACTACAACCACCCGCTCGTCACGCTGGCCGAGACCATGGACCAGGGCGCCGACAAGGCCGCCGAGCTGGCCGCCGCGTAGAAGGAACAAAACTCATGTCGATCTTCCTCAACAAGGACTCCAAGGTCATCGTCCAGGGCATCACGGGCGGCGAGGGCACCAAGCACACCGCGCTCATGCTCAAGGCGGGCACGCAGGTCGTCGGCGGCGTGAACGCGCGCAAGGCCGGCACGACCGTCTCGCACACCGCCGCCAACGGCTCCGCGGTGGAACTCCCCGTGTTCGGCACTGTGGTCGAGGCCATCGAGAAGACCGGAGCGGATGTCTCGATCATCTTCGTTCCGCCGGCTTTCGCGAAGGATGCGATGGTCGAGGCCATCGACGCCGAGATCCCGCTTCTCGTGGTGATCACCGAGGGCATCCCGGTGCAGGACACCGCAGAGGCGTGGGCGTACGCCAAGGAGAAGGGCAACAAGACCCGCATCATCGGCCCGAACTGCCCAGGCATCATCACGCCGGGTGAGTCGCTCGTCGGCATCACCCCGGCAACGATCACGGGCAAGGGCAACATCGGCTTGGTCTCGAAGTCGGGCACGCTGACCTACCAGATGATGTACGAGCTGCGTGACCTGGGCTTCTCCACCGCCATCGGCATCGGAGGCGACCCGATCATCGGCACGACGCACATCGACGCGCTCGCCGCGTTCGAGGCAGACCCCGAGACGAAGGCGATCGTGATGATCGGCGAGATCGGTGGCGACGCCGAGGAGCGCGCTGCCGATTTCATCAAGGCGAACGTGACCAAGCCGGTCGTCGGCTACGTCGCCGGCTTCACCGCTCCCGAGGGCAAGACGATGGGCCACGCCGGCGCGATCGTGTCCGGCTCGGCCGGTACCGCCCAGGCGAAGAAGGAGGCACTCGAGGCCGCCGGTGTTCGCGTGGGCAAGACGCCGAGCGAGACCGCGCAGCTTCTGCGTGAGGTGGTTGCGAGCGTCAACGCGTAAGCACGAACGAAACGACGGATGCCGCGGGCCTATGGGCTCGCGGCATCCGTCGTTTTGCGGCTGACTACGACGTTTGCCCGCCGCGCAGACCCGCCCGCAGCTTCGCCAGCAGCTCGTGCAGCTGGGCGGTCTCCGCCTTCGTGAGCACGCCGGACACGATGTCGGCGACGGATGCCTCGAACGTCGGCAACGCGGTCGCGAGCAGTTGCCTGCCGGCATCCGTCAGCACGAGCCACGACGATCGTCGGTCGCTGGGATTCGGCACCCGCGTCAGCCAGCCCGCTTCGACGTAGCGGTCGACGATCTTGCTCGCCGTTCCGACCCGCAGCTCGAGCGCGCGCACGAGATCGTCGACTCGTGCGTTCTCGGTGCGCTCGATCATGCTCAGCACGTTGACGGTGCCAACGGTCACCCCGTTGGCAGCCTTGATGCGGTCGTCGACCTGGTTGTAGACGGTGATCTCGGTGCGTACGAGGTCGTCGAAGAAGTCGATACCGGCGCCCATGGCCCTCCTCAATATTCCAGGGAATACATTTTGTTGTAGCCTGGTTGTGGACATTGATTCCGAGGAATGCAGTCCCGGAACGATCATGACACAGACAGGGAGAACCCCATGAGCACGTCCCAGCGTGAGGCGATCATCGCACGACTCCGCGCATTCCCCTTCGACCTGGACCAGACCGTCGAGGAGCACCGCCGAGGCTTCGAGGCGTTCGCGGTCGAGCCTGTGCCGGCGGATACCGCCGTCGAGGAAGTGACGCTCGGCGGCCGGCCCGCTCTCCGGCTGACTCCGGATGGCGCCGACTCCGGCACCCTGCTTTACCTGCACGGTGGGGGCTACGTCGTGGGCTCGCATCGCACCGGTGCCAAGCTGGCACGCCTCGTGGCGGAGCGGGCTGGACTCGAGGCGTACAGCCTGGACTACCGGCTGGCACCCGAGCATCCGTTCCCAGCTGCGGTGGAAGACGCGGTCGCGGCTTACCGGGAGCTGATCGAGCGTGGGGCCGACGCGGCCAGGCTCGTGGTCGCAGGCGACTCGGCGGGCGGTGGACTCGCCATCTCGACCCTTGTCGCGGTCCGCGATGCAGGACTGCCGATGCCGATCGCGGCCGTCGTGTTCTCGCCGCTCACCGACCAGACCCACTCGGGGCAGAGCATCCACGGGCTCGACGGTGTCGACCCACTGTTCACGCCGGAGGCGCTGGACTGGTACGGCCCGAAGTACGTCGGATCGGCCGACCCCGCTTCACCGCTGGCGAGCCCGCTCTTCGCCGACCTCGCCGGGCTGCCGCCGCTCCTGATCCAGGTCGGAGGTCACGAGCTGCTCTTGGATGACTCGATCGGTCTCGCACGGGCCGCGGCGCTCGCCGACGTCGAGGTACGACTCGAGGTCGGAGCCGCGCTGCCGCACGTGTTCCAGAACCGGGCGGGAGAGCTCGACGAGGCGGAAGAGGCGCTCGACCGGGCCGGGGCGTTCATCCGCGCGCAGCTGAGCTCCGCAGTTCTGGTCTGAGAGTTCGAGGTGGGACGGTAGCGGCCATCTCGGACGGCAAATCCGGCATCGGGCTCGGCGCCACTGACGCAGGGAACACTCGGCCGTGCTGGAATCGGAACATGCCGATCACGAAGGCTGAACTGAGTCGCGTCGCAGTGCCTCGGTCGGGCTGGCCGTCCTGGGCGAGGGATGCGCCGTATGCGACGGCTGTCTTCCCCGACGCCGTTCGTTCCGCTCGGCCAGAGGACGGCGCCAACTGCCAGGTCTACGCCTATGCGGTTCTGGCGCTGTTCGGGCGCATGGTGCCGCCGCACCGGTCCAGCGAGCTGTGGGATGACCGGTCGTTCGCCCACGTCGAACCCGACGAGGCGCGTGACCTAGACCTGGTGCTGTTCAGCACGAACGGTGCCGCATGGGGAGCGCACGTCGCCGTGGCGTTCGGCCCGTCGCTCCTGCACCTGTGCGCGGAGGAGGGTCGTCCAGCGCTCTGGATGTGGGAGGACTTCGCTGCTCGGAGCCGCTATGCGGCGGTTGTCGGTGTGGTGCGCGTACCCGTGGTCAGGATGCGGTGATCTGAATCGCGTCGCGCTGCGCGAGCGACCGCAGCTCGTCCGTTATCGCGGCTCGCAGGGCATCCTGTGCTGCCCCCAGCTGCGACGCGGGATCGTGCCAGTTCGCCAGATCGTAGAGCCACACCGGGCGCCAACGAAGCTCAGGCGGCTCCCACTCGTAGCGCGGCCAGATGTGGGCGTGCACGAAGGCATCCGCGTTGCCGAGGATCTCGATGTTGACCCTGCGGAACGCGGGATCCGCGTCGCGGCAGGCGCGCTCGACGGCCGTGGCGAGCAGGTCGGCGTCGGCCAGGAACTGGACTCGCTCGGTTCTCGGCAGGTCGGCGAGCGCCGTCGCCGTCGGGTTCTTGCCGAGCAGAACGCAGTATCCGGGGAGGAACTGCACGTCGCCGATCACGGCGTACCCGCTTCGCAGCTCGGCCAGCACCGTGGGGTTCTCGCCGCGGGAAGCCGAGCCGATCCGATCGTCGCGCCAGTCCATCCGTTCGACGTTACCGCGCTCATCCCTTCCGGATGATCCGTTCGGCGGGGCACCGGATGCCGGCCATCGGCGCTCGTAGAGTTGGCTCGCAGCCGTCGCCGCCGAGGCGCAGTCCGATGACGGCAGACGACGCCGCACCGCCCGCCGGAGCTGAGGGGAAAGCCATGGCGCGCAAGACGAATCAGGAACTGCAGGAGGAGCTCCAGCGCGCGCTGGCCGATGCTGAACGCGCCAGGGATGAGGTCGAGCGGTCGAAGGCGGCCGTGGAACGAGCCCGCGAGGAGGCGTTGCGAGCGCGGGAGGACGCCGACGCGGAGCGGGCGCGCGCCGTGGCCGAGATTCAGGGTGCCCGCGCCGAAGCGGAATCGGCGCGGGTGCTGGCCGAGGAAGCCGTCGAACGCGCGGAAGGGGAAGCCGCGAGGGCGGAGGCGGCTCGTGCAGACGCCGAGCGAGCGGAGGCCGCACGAGCTGAGGCGGAAGCCGCGCGAGCCGAGGCGCAGGCCGCCGCCGCGCAGGGAGGCGCTGCGAGCGCGACGACGGCGGCATCCACCGGGCGTAAGAAGCGGGGCTGGGGGTGGACGCTGCTGGCGACCGTGCTGGTCGTGATCGCGGCGATCCTCGCACCGGTCGCCGTCGTCTCCACCTGGGCTCAGCGTGAGCTGACCGACACCGACTACTTCGTGAGCACGTTCGCGCCGCTCGTGAAACAGCCCGCTGTGCAGGACCTCGTCGTGACGCAGACCGTTGCGGCGATCGAGTCGAACGTGGACATCCAGGGCATCACCTCCGACGTCTTCACCGGCCTCGAGAAGCTCGGCCTCGGTCCTCGCGCGTCATCCGCGCTGAACTCGCTGCAGGCACCGCTCGTCGCCGGAATCAAGAGCCTGATCACTTCGACCGTGACGAAGTTCGTGCAATCGGATGCCTTCGCCGATATCTGGAGACAGGCGCTCACCACCACGCACCAGCAGTTGCTGGCCACACTGAACGGCGACAAGAACGCCGCCGTCTCGATCGGTCCGAACGGCCAGATCGGGCTCCAGCTCGGGCCCATCATCGACGCCGTGAAGTCCCGGCTCGTGGAGCAGGGATTCGGCTTCGCGAAGAGCATTCCGACCATCGACAAGACGATCGTGATCGCGAAGTCGAGCTCCGTGACGCTGTACATGGGGCTCTACAACCTCGTCGTCGCCGTCGGCATCTGGCTGCCCTGGGCGGTGCTCGTGCTGCTGGTCGCGGGCGTGCTCGTTGCGCGACGTCGCACGATCGCGCTGGTGTGGGCATCCGTAGCGCTCGGGCTCTCCATGGTGCTCGTCAGCATCGGCATCTCAGTGGGTAAGACCGTGTTCCAGCTGTCCGTCTCCGACGCGATACCGGCGGATGCCGCCGGCACGCTCTACAGCGGCATCCTCGGCTTCGTGCAGTCCATCGTGGTGGCCGTCGCGGTGCTCGCGATCACGGTGCTGGTGATCGCGCTCGTTGGCGGGCCGTTCCGTTGGGCGAGGGCGCTGCGCGGCTACGTCTCGTCGGGGTTCGCCGCCGCCCGCCGCGGTGCGGGACGCCACGGCATCACGACGGGGCGCCCGGGGGAGTGGATCTACGGGCAGCGCGTTCTGCTGCGGGTGATCGTGGGGCTCGCGGGTGCCGCTGTCGTGCTGTTCCTGCGTCCGCTCACGCCGCCCGTCATCGTGTGGACGGCCGTCATCGCGGTCATCATCATCGCCGTGCTCGAGCTGGTGAGCCGCCCACCGGTGGAGGTGGACGAGGCGAGCGGCGTCGGGCGCGACGAGACAGCGTCCCTCTCCGCGTGACGCGTGGAGCGCGCCACTTTCTTATCCCCGTCTCCCCACACGCTGGTGATGTCTTTCCGTCCCCAGTTGTTGGTTTGATGAGTTGTTCACACACACTTTCGAATGTCGAGTCGCGTTGGTATCATGCAGCATGGCATTCAGGTTCGATGAAGTGATCGAGAAGATCACCGCGCTGCATCCCGCTGGGGACAGTGTCATCGAACCGTGCACCCAGACCGACGCACAGCTGCTGCAGCTGCAAGCCGGTGTCGCTGAGGCCACGAAGCGGTTGCAGACGATCAGCGCCCTGATCGCCGCAGAGATCGCGCACCGGTCTCGCCGGGAACTCGGACACGACGGGTTGGCGCACCGGGCCGGGTTCCGGTCCCCGGAGAAACTGATCCAACAGGTCACCGGAACCACCGGGGCGGATGCCCGCAAACTGGTGCGCGTCGGAACCCAGGTCGCGGAAACCCTCGCCGGCGACACCCGCGCAGACCAGCCCGGGCTACTCGACGACCCACCGGTCGTCCGACCGGAAGACGCAGACAGCGACAACACAAGTCCTCACACGGCATCGGCCGTTGCCGGGCCGTGGCATGCCGAACTGGACCGTGCCGTCGCCGCCGGTGTGGTGTCGGTGGATGCTGCCGACGGGATCCGCCGCGGGCTCGGGGAGCCCGGCGACGGTGCCCCGGTAGAAGCGATGCGGGCCGCGGTCAGCCGGCTGATCGAGTACGCGGGCAGGGCGCACGCAGATGATGTGTGGGCGCGTGCCCGCAACGAACGCGACCTGCTCGACCCCGACGGCATCTCCGACCGGGAGAGGCAACGCCGCGACGCCCGCTACCTCAGACTGTTCCCTCAACCGGACGGGATGACCCGCCTCACCGGACTCCTGGACCCGGAATCCGCGCAGATCGTGTGCTCCGCCTTCGACACCGTCACCAGCCCCCGCCGCGGCGGACCCCGGTTCACGAAGAAGACCGACCAAGACCGGGCGCAGAAACTCCTGGATGACCCGCGCAGCACCGAACAGATCATGGCCGACACCCTCGTCGACATCGTCACCCTCGCCGTGAAGAAGGACACCGGGAAACTCTTCGGCACCATCCGCCCCACCGTGCGGCTGATCGCTACCCTCCACACCGCCACCGTTAGCAGCGGCACAGGCGGTGGCAGTAGCATCGACCAGCGCGCCAGCGCCAGCGACGGCACCAATGGCCGGACCGGCAGCGGCACAGGTGCCGCGTTCGGGGTGCTGCTGGGACAAACCGATCCGGTTTCGATTGAAACCGTCGAACGGCACCTGTGCAACGGGCACCAGCAGATCGTGCAAGACGAGAACGGGCACACCCTCAACTACGGGCGGGCACAACGCCTGTTCACCAGCAGGCAACGCGAGATCCTCAACGCCCGCGACGGGGGATGCATGTGGCCAGGCTGCGACCGACCACCCGACTGGTGCGAAGCACACCACACCGACCACTGGGACGCCCACCACGGCAACACCGACATCGACGACGGCATCCTGCTCTGCCGCCCCTGCCACCTCAGACTCCACAACGACGGCTGGAGAATCCACCGACGACCCGACAAAACCGGACACGACCGGTACTGGCTACGACCGCCCGGATCCACCGACGACCGCGACGACATCCTCCTCCACCGCAAAAACCCGCTCCTCGACACACTCCACAACGCCAGCTGAACGCGGCGCCGAGCAATAGTCCACCGCAGCCTTCGTGAAGGATGCCTGTGCCCTGGCGCGCCCGCCCGGCCCGGCCGCCGGGCGCCGGTAGGGTCGTCAGCGCATGAACCGCATCACCGTCATCCTGCTGGCCGCGCTCGACGCGGTGATCGCCCTCGGCGTGGGCGTGGCGATCCCGCTCGTTCCGCTGACAGTGGCGTGGGGACTGCAGTTCGACCTCTCGAACGACTGGCTGCCGTTCTGGCACGCCGGCGCCGACATCTGGCTGCTCGGCCACGGAGTCGACGTCACCGTCACACTGAATCCCGTCGCTTCCGCCGCCTTCGGGCTGACCGGCACGAACGTCTTCACCGTGAGCATCGCCGCCCTCGGGTTCGCCCTTCTCACCGTCTTTCTCGGCACACGAACCGGGCGGCGCGCGTGGGCGACACCGCATCCGTGGACGGCGGCGATCGCCGGCATCGGGACCTTCGCCGTACTCTCCGCGCTCGTCACACTCAGTGCGCACACCCTGCCCGCGGTGCCGTCGCTGCTGCAGGGCTCACTGCTACCGGCGGGAGTCTTCGCGATCGGCATCGGGATCGGCATGATCGCCGGCCGCATGAGCGAGGGGCCGGGCACCGGGACGACGGATGTCTCGCGCGGCGACAGCGCGGCATCAGTGCGTGCGGAGAGCGCGGGGCGATTGCCGTGGCCGGTCGACCGGTGGAACCCCACCACCCGGGCCGTGCTCGCCGCTGCCCTGCGGGGCGGCGTCGCGGCATCCGCTCTCGTCGTCGCGGTATCCGCCGTGCTTCTCGCCGTGCTCATGGCCGTGAACTACGGGCGGATCGTCGGGCTCTACGAGACGTTACAGCCCGGAGTGCTCGGCGCCATCGCCCTCACGCTGGCCCAGCTCGCGCTGCTGCCGAACGCCGTTATCTGGACGGCGTCGTGGATCGCCGGACCCGGCTTCGCGGTCGGCACCGGGTCATCCGTCGACGTCGCGCAGACCGCACTCGGGCCGCTGCCGAGCGTTCCGCTGTTCGGAGCGCTGCCGCAGGGCGACCCCGGGTTCGGACTCATCGCCATCATCCTGCCCGTGCTGTGCGGGGTGGCGGCCGGCTTCCTCACCCGGCAACGCCTCGACCGGATGCCCGCGCCGCGCGGCAGCGGCCCATACGACTCAGGCTGGAGCGCCGGACGGCTGTCGCTCGTCGTGCTCGGAACGGCGGTCGTTTCGGGCGCCGTGCTCGGGCTGCTTGCGTGGTGGGCGTCGGGCGCGATCGGGCCGGGACGGCTGCAGCAGGCAGGGCCGAATCCGCTCTTCGTCGCGGGCGCCGTCGCCGCCGAGGTGTTGGTCGGCGCGGCGATCGGCGTCGCCGTACGCCGCGAGCACGTGGCGAGCACGGCACGGCTGAGCGTGCGGGAGCGGCGAATCAGCGCCGATCCATCCCCGGTCGCAAAGCCGAGGCCTTCACGAACTGCTCCGGCCTGGGACGCGAGCACGGCGGTCACGGGTCCGATCGACGTGTCGACTGTGTTCGCGTCGTTCGGCGACGAGACGGATGCGTCGGACGATGACGACTGGATCAGCAAGGTGCTGGAGGAGGATGCTCCGCCGCCCGTGAAGCGTCAGGGCAAGGCAGAGCAGACCGCGCGGGCCCCGGCGCGGGCCAGTTCAGGACTCGCGCGCCCGTCGGCACCACGCGTGCCGACACCGCGCGGCCGTCTTCCGCGCGTCTACCGCGAATCCGAGTTCGCCTCGCCGGACTTCTCCCGCCACGAGACCGCCGATCCCGACGAGGGTTAGGGCGTCGCGGGCCGGGTCCGGCGTGGAGGTCGCCCAGCGTCGGTAGAGCCCTGAGGCGCCGGTAGGCTGAGTGGGTGCTGTCGCTCGTCGTGCTGGTCTCCGGCCAGGGTTCCAACCTGCGTTCGCTGCTCGAGGCATCCCACGACGCCGAGTTCCCCGCCAGAGTCGTCGCCGTGGGCAGTGACCGCGACGACGCGGGTGGCCTTCAGGTGGCGGAGGAGTACGGCATCCCCACCTTCACCGTCGCGTTCTCGTCGTTCGACGACCGTGCCGAGTGGGGGGATGCGATGCTCGAGCAGATCACGCAGTGGTCTCCCGACCTGGTCATCCTCTCCGGATTCATGCGACTGTTCCCGCCGCGGGTCGTTGACGCGCTCAGCCCGCAGATGATCAACACGCATCCCGCGTTCCTGCCCGAATTCCCCGGAGCCCACGGGGTGCGCGATGCCCTGAAGGCGGGTGTGAGCCAGACCGGTGCGAGCGTGATCGTGGTGGACAACGGGGTCGACACCGGTCCGATCATCGCGCGAGAGCGCGTGCCCGTGCTGCCCGGCGACACCGAGGCGGGCCTGCATGAACGCATCAAAATCGTGGAGCGGCGTCTGCTCATCCAGGCCGTTCTCGACATCGCCAACGGACACATCGACCTGAAGGAACTGGCCACAGCATGAGCGCCGCACACGCCGCCGACCCGAGTCTCTATCGCGAACGCGACGTCATCCCGGTGCGTCGCGCCCTGCTTTCCGTGACGGACAAGACGGGCATCGCCGAGCTGGCCACCGCCCTGAACGACGCCGGCGTCGAGCTCGTCTCGACCGGCAACACGGCCCGCACGATCCGTGATGCGGGCATTGCGGTGACGGATGTCTCGGAGCTCACCGGATTTCCGGAGTCGCTCGGCGGCCGCGTGAAGACACTGCACCCTGCCGTGCACGCCGGGCTGCTCGCCGACCTCCGCCTCCAGGACCACGAGACGCAGCTGACCGAGCTGGGCATCCGTCCGTTCGAGCTCGTCGTCGTGAACCTGTATCCGTTCGCGGAGACGGTCGCCAGCGGAGCGGATGCGGGCGAGATCGTCGAGCAGATCGACATCGGCGGGCCTGCGATGGTGCGCGCGTCGGCGAAGAACTTCGCGAACGTCGCGGTCGTCGTTTCGCCCGAGCGGTACGCCGAGGTGGCCGATGCCATCGCCTCGGGCGGCACGAACCTGGCGTTCCGCAGCGAGCTGGCGCGCGATGCGTTCCGGCACACAGCGGGCTACGACGTGGCCGTCGCCTCCTGGCTGGGCAACGTGCTCGCGCCGGACGACGCCGACTCTCACCTGCCGGCGTGGGTCGGTGCGACCTGGCAGCGCAAGGCATCCCTGCGGTACGGCGAGAACAGCCACCAGGCCGCTGCGCTGTTCACCTCGCTCGTCGGCAACGGCATCGCCCAGGCCGAGCAACTCGGCGGCAAGGAGATGTCGTACAACAACTACGTCGACGCGGATGCCGCGCTGCGCGCCGCGCACGACTTCGAGCGCCCGGCGGTCGCGATCATCAAGCACGCGAACCCGTGCGGCATCGCGGTCTCCGATGACATCGCGGATGCCCACCGGAAGGCCCACGAGTGCGACCCGACGTCGGCGTTCGGCGGGGTCATCGCCGCGAACCGCACGGTGACGCTCGCCATGGCCCAGTCGGTGAAGCCGATCTTCACCGAGGTGATCATCGCGCCGGACTACGAGCCTGAGGCGCTCGAACTGCTGCAGACGAAGAAGGACCTGCGCATCCTGAAGCTGCGCGAGGGCTTCGCGCTGCCGACGACGGAGATCAAGCAGCTCTCCGGCGGGATGCTGATGCAGGATGCCGACCGGCACTTCGCGCCCGTCTCGGAGTGGACGCTCGTCGCCGGCGAGGCGGCCGACGAGGCCACCATGAAGGACCTCGAGTTCGCGTGGACGGCGTGCCGCGCCGTGAAGTCGAACGCGATATTGCTCGCGTCGGGCGAGGCATCCGTCGGCGTCGGAATGGGGCAGGTGAACCGGGTCGACTCGTGCGATCTCGCCGTCAAGCGTGCGGGCGATCGTGCCGCCGGCTCGGTGGCGGCGTCGGATGCCTACTTCCCGTTCCCTGACGGCCCCGAGATTCTCATCCAGGCCGGCGTGAAGGCGATCGTGCAGCCCGGCGGGTCGATCCGCGATCAGCTCACGATCGACACCGCGAAGGCCGCAGGCATCACGATGTACTTCACCGGAGAGCGCCACTTCTTCCACTGACGATTGAGGCGAGAGCAGAGCACGCTCGCGTGCTCTGCCGAGCCGATTGAGTCAGTCGAGGGCGTAGCGCGACTACTGACGATTGAGTCAGTCGAGCGCGTAGCGCGACCACTGACGACATCCGTGAGAATGGCCGATATGGGCCAGGTCGAGGTGGTCGTCGCGCACAGCCAACGCGCGACCCTGCGCGTCGGCGACGTCTTTCTCAAGATCGACGGCGACACATCGCATGCCGATGTCGAGGTGCGGGCGATGGCGATCGCGCCGGTGCCGACTCCGCACATCCTCTGGCACCGGCCACCGGTGCTCGCGATCGCTGCAGTTCCCGGCAAAGCGCTCGGCGTTCTCGGCGAACCGTCACCGGCGTCATCCGCAGCTTGGGCTGCCGCGGGTACCGCTGTACGAACCCTGCACGATGCACCCCTGCCTTCATTTGGCGGGCGCAGACTCGACGACCTCGCGACTGAGCTCGACAGCGAGTGCGAGTGGCTGCTGGCTAACGACGTGTTGCCGAGGGACGTCATCCGTCGCAACCGCGAGGTCGCCGAGATCGCACTACGACCGTGGAAACCTGCGTTCATCCACGGCGATCTGCAGATCACCCACGTGTTCGTCGACGGAGACGAGGTGACCGGCATCATCGACTGGTCCGAAGCCGGCCCCGGCGACGCCATGTTCGACCTCGCCATCTTGACGCTCGGACACGAGGAACGACTGGATGACCTGCTCGACGGGTACGGCGACGATGCCGACCGCGACGTCATCCGCGGCTGGTGGTCACTGCGCAGCCTGGTGGCATCCCGATGGCTGATCGAGCATGGCTTCGATCCGGATGCGCGTGGCTGCGAATTCGACGTGCTCAGGGCACGGATGCGGGAGCCCTAGCGGATAGCTCTCGTGGGTCGCTGTTGTGCGGTTGTCCGGCTGGATGGGAGGCTCTGATCGAGCGTGGTCTGGCTCTGGCCCGCCGCCTGCTCTCGACGATCTCCTGCGAACGGCACGGTGACTCCAACGTCTGGACCCTCACACGCCGCTCGGATGGGAGTCCCGGCGCGATAGCGTAGAACGCTGTGGCACACGCGCGGAACGAGACGGTGATCGGGCGAGTCCCGAACGCACGGATCGCACCATGAGCAATCTCGGATTCCGCGCATACGGCAGGCTCCTCTCCGTACCCTCCCGCACGCTCATGGTCGTCGCGGGTCTGCTCGCACGCACCCCGATCGCCGTTCTCGGATTCGGCTTCCTCTACTTCGCCCACGCGAGCACGGGATCGTACGCACTCGGCGGTCTCACCTCCGGGCTCGCGATCGCGTCGATGGGCCTCGTCGGACCGCTCGCCGGGCGCGTCGCCGACCGCCGCGGACAGCGACAGCTTCTGCTGGCATCCGCGATCACGCATCCGATCGCCATCGCCGGCGCCATCGCCTGTGGCTACCTCGGTTCGATGGTTGGCCTCGTGATCATGTCGGTGTTCTGCGGCGTCACCGTCGCACCAGTGGGAGCGTTCATGCGCGCTCGCTGGTCGGCCATCGTCGAGGACACGTTCCTGCTCCGCACCGCGTACGCCATCGAGGGGGTGGCCGACGAGATCGTGTGGGTGTTCGGCCCGGCAGTCGCCGCCTTCCTCGCGGCGGGCGTCGCGCCGGCAGGAGGTCTGGTCCTCTCCGGCATCATCGGGCCGCTCGGCGCGCTCTTCCTGCGGATGATGCCTGACGCGAAACCCGCCGCCGTGACCGAACACGCTCACCGCCCCGGTCAGCTCCTGCGCTCGGCGCCGTTCGTCATCCTCCTGATCGCCAGCTTCGCGACCGGCATCGGCTTCGGCATCAACGACCTGTCGATCGTGTCGCTCGCGAGCGCGAACGGTGTTCCCGAGCTCGCCGGGACCGTGCTCACGGCCTACTCGATCGGGAGCGCCTCCGGCGGGTTCCTCTTCGGTGCGCTGTCCACCAGGCTCGGCTCGCGGCAGATGCTCGTCGGCACGGCCCTCGCTCTCTTCGTCACGTGGGCATCGCTCGCGCTCCTCCCCGGCATCTGGTGGTTCTACCCGCTCGGGGTCCTCGCGGGCGCCACGATCGCGCCGTTCTTCATCGCCGTCAACCACATCGCGCACGAGATCGTTTCGCCGGCGATCATCACCGAAGCTCTCGCCTGGTTGAACACGCTCGTGATCTGCGGGATGTCGCTGGGCTCCTTCACGGGCGGCCTCATCAACGACGCGGCGGGACCCCGCACCGCGTTCGTGGTCGTGGCATGCGCGGTAGCTGTACCGATCCTGCTCGTCCTGCTGAGCCTGCGTGTCTTCAAGACCGCAGAGCGCCATCCGGCCGAAGAGGCCGGATCACGGATGCCTGCGGGGGAGTAGCGCGGCGCCGGCAGCCGCGACCGCGGCGAGAGCGGCGATGACGATCGCGACCTCGTGGAGGGCATCCACGGGTCCACTGGCGGCGCTCTGCGTCGCGAAGAATCCGGCGAGGAGTCCGATGCCGAGAGAACCCGCGATCCGTTGAACGACGTTGAAGACGGTGTTGGCGTCGGCCTGCTCATCCGGTCTCAGGCTGCGGTTCACGACGGTGAGGAGCGGGGTGACGACCAGGCCGATCGCGGCCGAGCGGGCGGCGAGGATGCCCGAGGTGATCCAAAGCGACGTCGTCGCGTCGACCGCGAAGAGACCGAGGCTGGACGCCACGAGCACGGCGAACCCGATGAGCACGGTGAAGCGCACGCCGATCCGCTCTGCCACCTTCTGCCCGAGCACGGTGCCGAGGCCGGTGAGGATGCCCTGCGGCAGCATCGCGAGCCCCGCCATGAGCGCCGAGTATCCCTGCACCTGCTGCAGGAAGATCGGCAGCAGGAACAGGATCGACCACGCAGCGACCGACGCGGCCGCGCAGAGCACGAAGGACACCGCTGCACCGCGATCGCGCAGCACGCGAAGGTCCAGCGCCGGGCGCGGTGATCGCACCGAGCGCAGAGCGTAGCCGGACAGCAGCAGCGCACCGAGCGCGAGCGGAATCCAGGAGACGGCTGACGCCCATCCGTTGCTCGCCCCACGGTCGAGTCCGAAGAGCACACCGAACAGCCCGAACGCGAGCAGCGCCAGTCCGAGTGCGTCGAGGCGCGCATCCTTCTGCCGGGGCGGTGCGACGTCGCCGGGGATGGCGCGAGCGGCGAACGCGGCGAGGATGCCGACCGGCAGGTTGATGAAGAAGATCGAGCGCCAGCCGAACGCGCCGATGAGCAGCCCCCCGAGGCTCGGACCGAGCGCAGGCCCGAGGAAGAGAACCATTCCTGCAAGGGGCGAGATGTTGCGGGAGGCGCCGGCCGAGCCGAGGAGCATGCTCATCGCGAGCGGAACGAGCGTCGCCCCCGTGAGGCCCTGCAGGATGCGTGCGCCGATCAGGAACTGGATGTCCGGCGAGAGCCCGCACAGCACGGAAGCCGCGGTGAAGGCGACGACCCCCACCACGTAGGTGCGGAGAGTCCCGAAGCGACGTGCCAGGTACGACGTCATTGCCAGACCGGTTCCGAGCGCGAGCAGGTAGCCGCTCGTCACCCACTGGACCGTGCCGAGCCCCGCGTTCAGGTCCTCCCCGATCGGCGCTATCGCCACGTTCACGATGCTCGAATCGAGCATGGACAGCAACGGACCGGCGAGGAGTCCGTACTGCGCGGCCACTCCGAGGCGCGCAGCGGTCCTCGTCGTCATGTGCGGGTCGCCTCCGCCCGAAGCTCCTTCAGCCAGCGCAGCTCCGCCTCGATCTGCTCGCGGAGATGGGCGACGACCGCTGAGCTCCAGAACTCGCCCGAGGTTCGCCCCTCGAGCGCCCCGAGCCGCTCCCGATGACTCTCCAGCGCCGCCGAACGAGTGTCGATGATCGCGGTGCGCTCGCCGGCATCCAGAAAGGCGAACTGGCCGAGCCGAGTGAGGAACTCCAGATCGTCACCCGCCTGCGCAGTGGGCAGGTCGGAGAGCAGGTCGTGCAGGAGCTCCCGACCGATGTCGGTGAGCGTGTAGACGTGTCGCGGCGGTTTCGACTCGTGCTGTTCGACCGTCACCTCGACCGCGCCGGCTTCGACGAAGCGCTTCAGCGCCGGATACAGCGAGTTGTTGTTGATGACGATGCCGGTCGTCTCCTCGACCCGCTTGCGCAGTTCGTAGCCGTGCGCCGGTCGGCGAGACAGGTGACGGAGGATGAGAATCTCGGGATAAGCCACAGTAAGTTAAATTAACCTAGTCTGTCCCAGGATGGCTAGTGCCGGCCCAGCAAGCGCATAGCATGCGCTCGGCTAGGGTCGTACCCATGACTGTCGCCTGGGGCCGCCGCATCGCGGCGTCCATCCTCACCGCCTTCCTCGTCGCGCTCCTGGTGCACATCGGAACGGTGGTGCTCACGAACGAGGCCTACCTGGCGGCGCAGAGCGCGAGCTGGGCCGCGATCGTCTCGATCAGCGGATACTTCGTGCTCGCGTCGATCTTCACGTTCGTGCTGCTGGCGGTCGCGGCCATCTTCGACATCTTCGCCACCTGGTGGGGCGCGCTCATCGCCGGCGTGGTGATCGGCGTCATCTCCACGGCGCTCGACACGATGATCTACTACGCGGTCAACGGGCAGAAGCCCACGATCGAAGTGCTGTGGGGCTTCACGGGCGAGCGCAACCTGCTCTTCATCGCCTTGGTCGCGGCGCTCACGCCGACCTTCGGCCGCTGGCTCTACCGCGTGATCGCCCAGTACGACACGGCCACCGTGCGCGGCCGCAGGGTGGCACTGGTGCGCATCCCCGCCACCAACCTCGCCGAGGGCATCGTCACCAACATCGACCGTGTCGAGGTGGACTCGCCCAAGGCGGACGAGCAGTGGGATGCCTACGTCGCCGCGCTCGCCGACAACGGCTGGGAGACGGTCGAGGTGGCCTCGGCCGAGGTGCTCCCCGACTCGGTGTTCGTGGAGGACACCGCGGTCATCCTCGGCGACCGCGCCGTCATCGCCCGGTCCGGCGCCGAGCAGCGACGCGGCGAGACGCCGGGGACCGAGGCCGTGCTCACCGACCTGGGGCTGCGCATCGATCGCATCCAGGAGCCCGGAACGCTCGACGGCGGCGACGTGCTCCGTGTTGGGACCACGCTCTACGTCGGTCGGAGCGAGCGCACCAACGGCGAGGGCATCCGCCAGCTGCGCGGCATGGCCGCCGAGGAGGGCTACAACGTCGTCGCGGTGCCGGTGAAGGGCGCACTGCACCTCAAGTCCGCCGTGACTGCGCTGCCCGACGGCACCGTCATCGGCAGCGCCGCCCACGTCGACCCCGCTGTCTTCGACCGGTTCCTTCCCGTCCCGGAGGCCAGTGGTGCGGCCGTGCTCGTGCTCGCTCCGGATGCCGTGTTGTTGGCGGCATCCGCCCCGAAGACCGCGGAGCTACTCACCGACCTCGGGTACCGCGTCGTCACGGTCGACATCTCCGAGTTCGAGAAGCTCGAGGGCTGCGTCACCTGCCTGAGCATCCTCATCGGCTGAGCGCGCTCACGCGGTCTCCATGCCCCGCGCGAGGTGGCAAGATGGAGGTGCACGGTCCGCTCACAAAGCGGATCGGATGCCTGTGACACACCACCCCGTTGCCGCGGCCCGCTAAGGAGACACCGATGTCCGCCATGCCCGAACTCACCGAAGCGTTCGGAACCGATCTTCCGCACGAGAAGCTCCTGATCGTGAAGGGGCCGCGGAGCGGACTGACGATCAGCATCGCGGTGCACTCCACCAAGCTGGGCCAGGCTCTCGGCGGCTGCAGGCTGTGGTCGTATGACAACTGGGTCGAGGCCGTTCACGACTCACTGCGCCTCGCCGAGGGCATGACGTACAAGAACGCAGCAGCCGGCCTCCGCCGAGGCGGCGGCAAGACGGTCATCTACCTGCCGCGCGGCACGGAACTGGATGACGAGCGCCGCCGCGCCGTCATGCTCGACCTCGGTGACGCGATCGCCTCCCTCGATGGCGCTTACATGACCGCGGAGGATGTCGGCACCAGTGCAGACGATATGGCGATCGTCGCGGAACGCACGTCCGACGTATGCGGGCTGCCCTCCGACAAGGGCGGCGTGGGGGAGCCGAGCGACGCGACCGCGCACGGCGTGTATGCGGGCATCCTCGCCACTCTCGAGGCCGTCTTCGGAGACCGCACGGTCACCGGGCGCCGCTTCATCGTGCTCGGACTCGGTCACGTCGGATCGCTGCTCGCCACCCGCCTTGCCGGAGACGGCGGCATCCTGACCGTCACCGACGTGAACCCGGTCAAGCGCCAGCTGGCCGCACGACTCGGCGCGCAGTGGACGGAGCCCGACGAGGCGACCCGCGTGCCAGGCGACGTGTTCGTGCCGGCAGGGGTCGGCGGCATCCTCACCCCCGAGGTCGTCGACGGGCTGCAGGTGCGCGCCGTGTGCGGGCCGGCGAACAACCAGCTCGCCGAGCGCAGCGTGGCCGACCTGCTCCGCGAGCGCGGCATCGCCTGGGCGCCGGACTTCGTGGTGAACGCCGGCGGCGTGATCTTCCTCGACACGCTCACCCAACCCGGCGCGTCCGCCGAGGCCACCAGGGAGCGGGTCGAGCAGATCGGCGACACCGTCGCGCGGATCTTCGAGGATGCCCGCGACCGCGACGTCACGACCCTCGCCGCGGCCGAGGCACTCGCCATGGAGCGACTGGACGCCGTCCCCGCCCTGGTCTGACCTCGCCGCAGGGCCGCCCGGCCGAATCCGTCAACATGACAGATCGCGCTCTCCCGCCCGGGACAGGACGCATTGGCATGTTCCGAGGCGGATGTCATGTCGAGCGACCTCGATGCGCGCCTTGCGATCGGCGCGTGCATCGGTATAGCCTGATCTGCTGTCGCTCTTCACGCCTTTCGGCTACCTTGAGCGGCATTCCGGATGACTGGTCGAGACCCGGGTCGCTCCACGTGCGAGCGTCCCGACACCGCAAGGAGGACGCCATGATGACGAAGACCGAGATCACGCCGCGGCAGCGCGCGGGCGTCGCGGTCCTCCTCGTGCCGACCGCCTTCAGCGGTCCGGCCGGGTATCGGCATGCAGCGTCTCCCGCCGGCGGGAGCGCCGCCGCGATCGGTTAGCTGACACAAAGGCCACACGCCAGCTCACCCTTCAGCCTTTCCGGCCAGGCGCGCGGAGACCTCCGCCGCCCACGCGAACGTCCGACCCGCACGGGGCATCCGACGATTGTCGGCTCCTGCGACCCCCGCTCACCGCTCGGACCACTTCGCTCGCGACCGATCTCGTGTCTTGAAACGGATCGAGTGTCGCTCCCCAGCGGCAGAATCGATTCGACTCGCGATTCTGCGCTCATGGATGCCTCACAAGACATCCACGAACAAAGCACAACACACACCTTCCACACGAAACGGTGAACCATGTCTGCCTCTGAGGCACAGAACCAGACACCTCTTCTCCACCCACCCGAGCAAGCGCCCGAGTACGAGCCGGAGCAGGAGGTGCGCGCGCCCGAGCACGAGGCGACGAGCGGCAAGCGTCTGAGCACATTCCGCTCGCTCGCGCGCATCTACCCGTACGCGAAACCGGCCATGTCGCGCATCTACCTGGGCATGGTCGCGGCGATCGGCGCATCCATCGTGGCGCTGCTGATCCCCATCGTGCTGCAGGCGCTCGTCGACGGCCCGATGAAAGACGGCGACCCGTCAGAGGTCGTGCCGTCCGCGCTGCTCGTGCTGGTGCTCGGCGCCGCCGAGGCGGTGCTCATCTCGCTGCGCCGCTGGTTCGTGCTCACGCCTGGCACGAAGGTGGAGGCCGATCTGCGCAACGCGTTCTACGCCAAGCTGCAGGACCTGCCGGTGAGCTTCCACGACGGTTGGCCATCCGGTCAGCTGCTCAGCCGTGCCGTCAGCGACCTCAACCTGATCCGCCGCTGGCTGAGCTTCGGCTTCGTGCTGCTGTTCGTGAACATCCTCACGATCGCGATCGGCTTCGTCGTGCTGATCACCTGGAACTGGCTGCTCGCGGTCATCTTCATGGTGTGCTCGATCCCGCTGTGGATCTACGGCTACGTCTTCGAGAGCCGGTACTCGGTCATCGCACGCCGCAGCCAGGACCAGGCAGGTGACCTGGCGACCGCCGTCGAGGAGTCGGTGCACGGCATCCGCGTGCTCAAGGCGTTCGGCCGCGGCCGGCACGCGCTCCGCAACTTCGAGAAGCAGGCGGAAGACCTGCGCGGCACCGAGATCGCGAAGGCGAAGGCCATCGCGGGCATCTGGCTGTGGCTGCTGCTGGTTCCGGATGTCGCGTTCGCGGTGTGCCTCGTCGTCGGCGTCTGGCTGGTGTCGACCAACTCGCTCACGGCCGGCCAGCTGCTCGCCTTCTTCGCCACCGCGACCGTGCTGCGGTTCCCGATCGAGTCGATCGGATTCCTGCTGTCGATGACGTTCGACACCCGCACGGCAGCCGACCGGTTCTTCGACGTGATGAACACGCCGAACGAGATCGACGACCCGGAGCATCCCGAGGTCGTGACCGACCCGCAGGGCCGGCTCGCGTTCCACGACGCGCACTTCCGCTACGCCGACACGCCGGCCGGCTACCCTGACCTGCTCGACGGCATCGACCTCGAGCTGGAGCCGGGGGAGACCATGGCGCTCGTCGGTCTGACCGGTAGCGGCAAGTCCACGCTCACCGCGCTCACCACCCGGCTGTACGACGTGACGGGCGGGTCGATCACGCTCGACGGCGTCGATATCCGGGCCTTGAGCAGGAACGAGCTGCGCACCCACATCGCCATGGCGTTCGAGGATGCCACGCTGTTCTCCGCCTCCGTGCGCGACAACGTGCTGCTCGGCCGCGCCGAGCTGGCCGGCGACGATCCGGAGACGCAGAAGCGGGCGGATGCCGTGCTCACCGAGGCGCTCGAAGTTGCGCAGGCGGGCTTCGCGTACGACCTCCCGGACGGCGTCGACACGAAGGTGGGCGAGGAGGGCCTGAGCCTGTCCGGTGGACAGCGACAGCGCCTGGCGTTGGCCCGTGCGGTCGCCGCGAACCCCGAGGTGCTCGTGCTCGACGACCCGCTCTCGGCTCTGGATGTCGACACCGAGGCCCTCGTGGAGGCGGCGCTGCGACGAGTGCTCGCGTCCACGACGGCGCTCATCGTGGCGCACCGACCGTCCACGGTCATGCTGGCCGACCGCGTCGCGTTGCTCGAAGACGGTCGCATCACGGCGGTTGGCACGCACCACGACCTGCTGGCGACCAACGAGCACTACCGATTCGTCATCTCGAGTCTGGAAGACGACGAAGAACAAGAGATTCTCGAGGAGGTGAACCTGTGAGCACGGCAACTGTTCTCGGTGTCGAGGGCGAGGAGCGGGGCGACTTCTCCAAGGAGGAGTCGCGGCAGATCCGCCGCAGATCGCTGCGACTGCTCGGGTCGCTGCTGCGGCCCTTGCGCGGCCGGGTGGCGTTCGCGTTCGTCGTGATCGTGGTCTCCACGCTCGCGCAGGTGATCGGCCCGACGCTGATCGGCATCGGCGTCGACCAGGGAATCGCGGCGCTGAAGTCGCAGAACTGGTGGCCGATCGCCCTCACCGGTGCCGCCTACCTGGTCACCGGTGTGATCGGCGCTGCCACCGTGTCGTGGTACACGGTCATGTCGGCGCGCATCAGCCAGGCGATCCTGCTCGACCTGCGCAAGCGGGTGTTCCTGCACACGCAGCGGTTGAGCCTGGAGTTCCACGAGTCGTACACGTCCGGCCGCATCATCTCGCGGCAGACGAGCGACCTGGACTCCATCCGCGAGCTGCTGGACTCCGGCATCAACCAGCTCGTGCAGGGCGTGCTGTACTCCGGCTTCATCGCGGTGTTCATGTTCGTGAACGACTGGGTCTCCGGCGTCATCCTGTTCTGCGCGCTGGTTCCGCTGTACTTCCTGACGCGGTGGTTCCAGAAGCGTTCGCAGGTGCTGTTCCGGCGTTCGCGCGTGGCATCCGCGAAGCTCATCGTGCACTTCGTGGAGACCATGACGGGCATCCGTGCCGTCAAGGCGTTCCGCAAGGAGAAGCGCAACGAGAAGGAGTTCGGCGACCTGGTCGAGGACTACCGCGACGTCAACGCCAAGACCATCCAGCTGTTCGGGATCTTCGATCCCGGCCTCGTGATGATCGGCAACATCACCGTCGCGGTGGTGCTGCTGGTCGGCGGATTCCGGGTGGCGATGGGTGCACTGCCCATCGGCATCCTGCTGGCCGTGCTGCTCTACACCCGTCGGTTCTTCGACCCGATGGAGGAGATGGCGATGTTCTACAACTCCTACCAGTCGGCCGCCGCAGCACTCGAGAAGATCTCGGGTGTTCTGGAGGAGGAGCCGAGCGTGCCGGATCCGGCGCACCCGGTCGACCTGTGGGAGGCGAAGGGCCATGTGAAGTTCGACGACGTGACCTTCGCCTACAAGAAGGATCGGGTCATCCTGCCGGAGTTCACGCTCGATGTGCCTGCCGGGCAGACGATCGCACTCGTCGGCTCCACGGGGGCAGGCAAGTCGACGTTGGCGAAGCTGATCGCGCGGTTCTACGACCCCACGGAAGGATCGGTGACGCTCGACGGCGTCGACCTGCGGGATCTCCACCCGAAGGATCTGCGGCGCGCGATCGTCATGGTCACGCAGGAGGCGTACCTGTTCTCGGGGACGGTGGCCGACAACATCGCGCTCGGCAAACCGGATGCCACGTCCGACGAGATCCGTGCCGCCGCGGAGGCGGTCGGCGCCGCCGAGTTCATCCAGGGTCTGCCCGATGGGTACGACACGGACGTGAACAAGCGCGGCGGACGGGTCTCGGCGGGTCAGCGTCAGCTGATCTCGTTCGCGCGGGCGTTCCTCGCGAACCCGGCGGTGCTCATCCTCGACGAGGCGACGAGCTCGCTCGACATCCCGAGCGAGCGTCTGGTTCAGGATGCCCTGCAGACGCTGCTGAAGGACCGAACGGCTCTGATCATCGCTCACCGGCTCTCCACGGTCGCGATCGCCGATCGGGTGCTCGTCATGGAGCACGGCCGCGTCGTCGAGGACGGCTCACCAGCCGACCTCATCGCCGGCACCGGCCGCTTCGCCCAGTTGCACGCCGCCTGGCGGGACTCGCTCGTGTAGCGCGCCGACGTGGGAGCGGCGGGCCATTTCCGGCCTCCGCTCCCACGCTCTGCCCTCCGCTTCCACCCCAGCGCCGGCCGCCGTCTCGGCGGCCGGTCCGTGTCCGATGTCG
Organism: Humibacter sp.; assembly: GCF_051954055.1. Classification (NCBI taxonomy): domain Bacteria; kingdom Bacillati; phylum Actinomycetota; class Actinomycetes; order Micrococcales; family Microbacteriaceae; genus Humibacter; species Humibacter sp. The sequence continues at coordinate 22,395 of NZ_JBQCIE010000122.1, forward strand.
CGAGCCTAGGCTGGGGGTGTGCTGGAGGCGCAAGGCCACGGGTTGAGCGAAGCGGTTCGCACGCTGTCGCCGACGTACTTCGCCGTGGTGATGGCCACGGGCACGGTGTCGGTCGGTATCGCGCAAGTGGGGCGACCGGCGATCTCGCAGGCACTGCTCTGGATCGCGGTCTTGGCCTACATCGCGCTCGTGGTGCTCACCGTGTGGCGTCTGATCGCCTACCGTCACGAGATCGTCACGGACTTCACTCGCGTGCGGACCGGTTTCGCGTTCTTCACGTTCGTCGCGGCCACCGACGTGCTCGCGGCGAGGTTCATCCCGGCGGTGGGATTCGGTCTGCCCTGCGTGCTGCTGATCGTCGCGTTCGCGGCGTGGCTCGTGCTGGAATACGCGATCCCCGGCGGTGTCGTGTTGTCGCATCCCTGGCATGTCGACGCCCTCCGCGACGTCAACGGGACCTGGTTCATCTGGCCGGTCGCGAGCCAGTCCGTGGCGCTGGTCGCCGCGTCGCTCGAACCGCTAGCCACATTCTCTGCAGAGTTGCTCGCGATCATCGCCGTGCTGTCCTGGTCGATCGGCGTCGTGCTCTACGGCGTGATCGGTGTGGTCATGGTCGTTCGCATGCTGACGCAGGGCATCTCGGCAGCCGAGCTCGGTCCGGACTATTGGGTGGCGATGGGCGCAGCGGCGATCACGGTGCTCGCGGCGTCGAAGCTCGTCGAGATGACCGACATGCCGATGATCGACGTGTCCCGCGGCCTCATCGCCGGCGCAGCCGTCGGACTGTGGTCGTTTGCGACCTGGCTGATTCCTGCCCTCCTCGGCATCGGCTGGTGGAGGCACGTCGTGCATCGCGTGCCGCTGCGGTACGAGGCGAGCCTGTGGGGAATGGTCTTCCCGATGAGCATGTATGCCGTTGCGAGCATGTATCTCGGCAAGGCGGACCGGCTGCCGATTCTCGGCGCCATCGGCGTGGTGAGCATCTGGGTGGCCTTCGGCGTCTGGGTCATCGTCGCCGTGTCGATGGTCGTGCATCTGGTCGTCCGACTTCGCCCGGCGTGACGCGTGCGGTGACGATTGTGAAGAATCGCTTGCCCGCTGCAATACTTGCTTAGTGCAAATGAACGACCCCTCGGACGGAGCCGCGCCCTCCGACGACGAGATCTCCGCCTTCCAGGTGGCCACCCGAGACCTGATCGACGTGGCCGTGCGCAGCGTCGAGGTCGTGGCGCCGGGCCTGTCCCTTCCGCAGTTCCGGCTCATGCTCGTGCTCGACGACCTGGGCGTCACTCCGTCGACGAAGCTGGCTCGTGAACTGGCCGTCTCGCCGTCGTCGGTGACGCGCATGGCCGACCGGCTCGTGACGGCGGGGCACGTGAACCGTGAGCGGGACGGCGAGAAGCGTTCGATCGTCGCGCTGGCGTTGAGCCCGCTCGGAGTCAAGACCGTGCGCGACGTGCTGTCGTGGCGCCACGTCGAACTGGCCCGCATTCTCCGAGCTCTCGATCCCGCGGACCGTGCGGTGACGACGCGCGCTCTTGCGGCGTTCCATGAGGCCGCCGCCAGCCGCCCGGAGCACTCGCACCTCGGGTGGTTGCCGCTGTGATGAGCAAGAAGCAGAGGCGTCGGCCCGGCCGCGTCTCGAAGTCAGCGCATGCCCGCGGGCTCGTCCTCGGAGACTTCGCCGTGGACCGCCGGATGCTCGTCATCACCGCTCTCGCCCTGCCGATCGGGGCACTGGCCGGGCTGGCGGCCTTCGTGCTGCTCCGGCTCATCGGCCTGGTCACGAACCTGGTGTTCTTCGGACGCATCGACACCGCGCTGGTGGCCCCGAGCGCTGCGCACGCACCGTGGTGGATCATCCTGTTCGCCCCGGTTCTCGGCGGCCTCGTCGTGGGGTTCATGGCCCGGTTCGGCTCGGAGAAGATCCGCGGTCACGGCATGCCGGAGGCCATCGAGGCGATCCTGACCGGCGGCAGTCGGGTCTCCCCGAAGGTGACGGTGCTCAAGCCGATCTCGGCAGCCGTGAGCATCGGAACAGGCGGACCGTTCGGCGCCGAGGGACCGATCATCATGACAGGCGGTGCGCTCGGTTCGCTTCTCGCTCAGCTCCTCAAGCTCTCGGCCGATGAGCGCAAGACGCTTCTCGTCGCCGGTGCCGCCGCCGGCATGGCCGCCACGTTCAACGCCCCGCTGGCGTCGGTGCTCCTGGCCGTTGAGCTCCTGCTGTTCGAGTGGAGACCGCGCAGCTTCGTGCCGGCCGTGGCAGCAGTCGCGGTCGCGACGATGGTCCGTGGCGTGCTGCTCGGAACGGGACCGGTGTTCCCGGTGGATGCCTCGCACCTGCACCTGTCTCCGCTGGTGTGCGGGCTGGCGGCGGTGGTCGGCCTGACCGGAGGACTCCTCGCCGTCGGCGCGACCTGGATGGTGTACAAGGCGGAGGACGGTTTCACCCGGCTTCCGATCCACTGGATGTGGTGGCCCGCGATAGGCGGGCTCATCATCGGTGTCGGCGGCCTCATCGAGCCGCAGGCGCTGGGCGTGGGCTACGACGTGATCGACCAGCTGCTCACCGGTAAGGCGACGATGTCGCTGATCCTGGGCATCCTGGTGGTCAAGACGCTGATCTGGTCCCTGTCCCTCGGTTCGGGCACTTCGGGCGGAGTGCTGGCTCCGATGTTCATGGTGGGCGGGGCGCTCGGTGCGCTCGAGGGCGCGGTCCTGCCTGAGGTCATGCCGGGGTTCTGGGCGATGTGCGGGCTCGCCGCCGTGCTCGGGGGCGTGATGCGCTCTCCGCTGACCGGTGTCGTGTTCACGCTCGAGCTCACGCACTCGTGGGACGCGTTGCCAGCGCTTCTGCTCTCGGCGACCGCCGCATATGCGCTTTCGGTGCTCGTGCTGAAACGGTCCGTTCTCACCGAGAAGATCGCGCGACGCGGGCTCCACCTCACCAGGGAGTACTCCACGGATCCGCTGGAGACCTTCTTCGTCAGAGATGTCATGCATCCGATCGATGACAGCGCCGGCGAGAGCGGTCGTTTCGCGGTACGCGACCGGCTGACGGTGCGCGCCCTCGCCTACCTGTTCGCCGAGAACGGTTGCACCGAGGCGGACGTCGTCGATGCCGAGAACAACGTCATCGGCCGGGTCGGGATCGCGGATCTCCTCCAGCCGAGGCTGCACGATCTCACCGAGGAGCACCACAGGGCCCGAACTCTCTTCGGACCGCCGTCGCAGCCGCCGGGAGACCGCACGCGGGCGGCATCCATCTGAAGGATGCCGCCCGCGCGCTGCCCGCGTCGACGCTGGACCCAGGGCGGAGTCGGTTCCCTGCCGCCAACGCGGTGATCGGAAAGGTGCTCTACCGCATCAGTGGCGGCCTCCTGCCGGCGTCGCAATCAGCGACACGGTCTGCTGCGATTCCAGGGGTGCGGTGTCGACCGCGTCGGATGCCTGGGCATCCCAGGTGCGGCCCGGTGCGCTCTGCGCCGCGGCACCGTTCCCGGTCAGGGCGAGCACGAGCCCGCTGTAGCGGTTGACGAGCCGGAACGTGCCGGTCGTCTCCCCGGTTGCGGCCGAGGTGTCCGGCACGACGAACCACTGCTGTCCGACCGTCGGTGTCGTCGCGGCGCGCACCGTCAGAGCCGTGCCCCACGCCCGATTCGACGTCGAGCTCGAGTCCACGCCGAGCAGCTGCCCGGTCCCGACGTTCGTGATCGTGTACGCGCCGTCGCCGGTCGCCGTGAACCGCCACGCTCCGAGCGCGGAGTGGCCGGCACCCGTCGCCTTCGTCGCCGACTGCCCGGGCACCTGCGAGAGCTCCAGGCCATTGCCGGTGGCGATGCGGTACGAGATCGACGTCTTGACCGGTGCGGCGGGAGCGGTGGAGTCCGCCGTGATGTTCGCGTAGTCCGCGTACGCGCCGCCCTCGCACGCCCATGCGCAGTACGAGCGGAACGTCTTGCCCACGATCGACGTGCTGGTCGCATTGGCCGGGTCGATGAACCACCGGTACCACGATGCGGTCTCGAACGAGCTGCCGGAGTCTCCGAGCAGGAACCACTTCTGGGTGGCGAGGCTCTTCGTGGCGTAGTACTGCTGCGGTGCGTTGCCGCTCTGGTCCGGATTCTGCGGTTCGCCGATGTACAGGCCGAGGTACGCGTCGTAGGTGATGTCCATCACGAACAGCGGCGAAGTCGGAGGCGTCAGACCCGCGGCGATCTGCTGCTGCGCCGTGCCCGGCGTGTTCGGGTTGTACTCCTTCGACGGCGGCGTGTAGCCGTTCGGGTTGGACGACGACACCGGGATGAGGTTGCTCTCCTTGCCGCCGACGCCCGGCTGGCTCCACTGGCCGTCGTAGAACTTCTGCCACGACCCGGTCGCCATCTTGTCGGCGATCGGCGCCCGGGCCACGTGCTCGTAGAACGCGACCCAGCCGCCGCCCTTGTTCACCACGCGTGAGCCGTAATAGACGTAGAAGTATCCGGATGCCGTGTCCACATACATACGCGGGTCGCCGTCGCCGTAGTAGTACGTCTGCTGCGGGAAGGCCGCCGTGTCGCCGCGGGTCGTGCTGTACGGCGAGGTGATCGCGTGGCCCTCGATGGTCCAGGTGTGTCCGTGATCCTTCGAGACGGCGTAGTCGATGGAGTCGAAGTGCAGTCCGTCGCCGAACGGCTGCGGCGTGAACTCGTTGTGCACCAGCCCGTACCAGTCGCCCGTATCCGGGTCGACCCACTGCTGTGTGAGGTCGCAGTAGTTGCGCTGCGAGTAGCCGGAGCCGGCGGGCGCATACGTCGCGGTGAGACCCGTGGGGCTGTTGTTGCAGCGCACCGTGGTGTCGTTGTTCTTATCGCTCGGGTCGTTCGGATCCACCGCGTTGTCGAGCGCGGCGTCCGGCTGGGCGTCGTCGATAGTGGTGCCGGTGTAGAACTGCCACTGACGAGGGTCGCTTGCGCCGTACAGCGCGTGCGACTCGCTGTAGTAGTACGCACCATTGGAGTCCATGAACGGGCTCGCCGGGGTGTCGTCCGGGTTGTCGAACGTTCCGAGGGACCCCGTGCTCACCGTGTACTGCGGGCTCGAGGAGCCGGCATCCGTGCCGGTGGACGAGGTCGCGGCGTTCGCGGCGAGACCACCGCTCAGGCAGAGCGCGGCCGTGCCGACGACGGCGAGCACGCCGAGCAGCGGCCGCCGTAGGCGTTGCGGATATCGGATGCGGAGAGTCATGGCCCTTCCTCACTTCGTTGTTCGGGGCTTCGTTGATGTGGCGCTCGGCGATCGCCGGGCTCCGTCGTGGACTTCACCGTCGGCCGTGGGGGCGCGACGCCGAAAACGCTACGCCGATTGGCATCGATAACACAAGGGGCGTGCAGTGAGCCGAGGGACCACGAGTTCAGAGAGCACACGCTCGTGGTAGCGGTGACAACGCCTCAGTTCCAGGAACGATTAACGACGCCTCAGCGCCGCGGCGCCGCGGTCGACGCGCGCACCACGAGTTGCGGCTCGATCGTCTCGATGGGCGGAACGGTGTCGGGCTTGGCGATGTACCGCAGCAGGTGCTCGACGGCCAGGCGGCCCATGTCGGCGAAGGGCTGCGCGACGGTCGTCAGCGCGGGGGAGCAGTACGCGGCGAGCGAGATGTCGTCGACTCCGACAACCGAGATGTCGTCGGGAACGCGTCGCCCGAGCTCGTCGAGCGCCCTGATGACGCCGAACGCCATCTCGTCGCTGGCCACGAACACCGACGTCACCTCGGGAATCCGTCCCAGAATGAGGCCGGCCTGGTATCCGGATGCCGGCGACCAATCGCCGGTCAGCTCCGGCGGCGGCTGCAGCCCGGCTTGCGACAGGGCCTCGCGCCAGCCCTGGCTGCGGCTGGCCGCGTCGAGCCAGCGCTGCGGGCCCGCCACGTGCCAGACGGTCTCGTGCCCGAGGTCGAGCAGGTGCTGGGTGGCGATCCTGCCGATCTCCGCCTGGTCGATCGCGACCACCTCGGTGGACTCAGTGCGGGAGCCGTCGATCGTGATCGTGGGCAGCGACCGGGTGAGCTCGTCGATCGCCCTGTTGGACTCGATGAGCGGCACCGCGAGCACGATGCCCTCAACGCCCTGGTCGGCCAGGCGCGACATCGATTCCTCGATGGCGGAGGCGTCCAGCGACGGCGTGGTCACGGTGTTCACCGCATAGCCTGCCGCGGCGGCCGCCGCCTCGATGCCGACGGCGAGTGCGGTGCGCGAGTAGAACCCGATGCGCAAGGTGACGACGCCGAGGGTGCGGCTGCGGCCGGATGACAGAGCACGTGCCGCGTTGTTCCGGCGGTACCCGAGCTGCTCGACGGCTGCGAGCACCTTTGCGCGAGTCGCCGCCTGCACGTTAGGATGCCCGCTCAGCGTGCGCGAGACCGTCTGCGCCGAGACGCCCGCGAGGCGAGCGACATCGGTCATGCCTGGTGCGCGTGGCGTCGCCGGTTCATCCTGCTTCGAGGCGGTTCCGGTCATGCGGCGCTCCGCGCGCTGCTCGTCGTGCTGCTCATGCGATGGGAGGTCTCCTCACGGATGATCGATACTACGGCCCGACAGAACGCATCGCCCGGATCTCGGGTGCGCCCACCGTGTCCCGAGGCCAGTGTGGCCCGAACGGAGGGGGACGCGGCTGTTGTTATCGATATCAATACTGTGACATAGTCGCACCATGTCGCAGACTCTCCCGACCCCGAACGCGACTGCGCTCGCGGACCGAGCGATCGTCCCTGCAACCCGCGCTGTGTCGTCAGCGGGTCCCACGTCGCCCCTACCGGCGACCGCGACGCTGACGTATGCCGACGGCGTGCTCCTGCGAGAGGGCCGGCCGCACCAGGTGATCGCGGGGGGCATGCACTACTTCCGCGTGCATCCTGCACTGTGGCAGGACCGCATGGCGCGCCTGGCCGACCTCGGGGTCAACGCGCTCGACACCTACGTGGCGTGGAACTTCCACGAGCGGGTGGAGGGCGAACCTCGGTTCGACGGCTGGCGCGATATCGAGCGATACCTGCTCCTCGCGCAGGACGCCGGCCTCGACGTGGCCGTGCGTCCCGGCCCGTACATCTGTGCGGAGTGGGACAACGGAGGCCTGCCCGCCTGGCTGTCCGCACGGCCCGGCATCCGCCTGCGCAGCACCGACCCCCAGTACCTGGATGCCGTGGAACGCTGGTTCGACGTGCTCGTCCCGCGCCTCGTGCCGTTGCAGGCATCCGCCGGCGGTCCCGTGGTCGCTGTGCAGGTGGAGAACGAGTTCGGCAGCTTCGGCGCCGATCAGGAGTACCTGCAGTGGGTGCACGACGCGCTGCGCGACCGCGGGATCACCGAGCTGATGTTCACCGCGGATGGCCCGACCCAGCGCATGCAGGAAGGCGGCTCGATCCCCGGCGTGCTGGCCGCGGCAACGTTCGGCTCCAAGCCGGAGGAGGCTGCCGCGCTGCTTCGCGCCCGCCGCGACGGGGAACCGTTCCTGTGCGCGGAGTTCTGGAACGGCTGGTTCGACCACTGGGGTGAGCGGCATCACGTGCGTTCGGCGGCGGATGCCGCGCACAACGTCCAGAGCATCGTCGCGACCGGCGGCTCGGTCAGCATCTACATGGCGCACGGCGGCACGAACTTCGGCTTGTGGGCGGGGGCGAACTACAAGCAGGGCGCGAATGATAAGCAGGGCGCGAATGACAAGGAGGGCGCGAATCGCGAGGGCAGTCTGCAGCCCACCGTGACGAGCTACGACTCGGATGCGCCGATCGCCGAGAACGGCGCCCTTACTCCCAAGTACTTCGCGATCCGCTCGGCGCTCTGGCCGGACGCCTGCACGGATTCCACCTCGTTCGAGCCAGCGCCTGCCACCTTGCGGCCGCGCACGATCCCGGTCGTCCGAGGCGCGGGACTGCTCGCCGCCTTGCGATCCAGTGCGGCTGAAGCGCAGGCATCCAGCCGCCCGCCGAGCTTCGAGCAGCTCGGTCTCGGTGCCGGAATCGTGCTCTATCGCGCCCACCCGACGCTGCCGGCGGGCGAGCGCGTCCTGCGCGTGACCGGCCTGCACGACAGAGCGGTTGTGTTCCTCGACGGGAAGCGCGTGGGCGTGATCGACACGGAGACGGGCGAGCTCGCGCTGTCCGCCCGCGGCGGAGTCGCCCGCCTGGAGCTGCTGGTCGAGAACCAGGGCCGCATCAACTACGGGCCGCTGCTCGGGCAGGGCAAGGGCATCCTCGGCGGCGTCGAGGTCGACGGGGTGGATGTTCGTGGCTGGCACACCACGCCGCTCCCGCTCGACGAGTGGTCCGGCGACGAGCTGCGCCGGCGGATGAACGGGCACGCCGATGGCGATCCGACACCGGCAGCGGATTCCGGCGGCTTCGCGACCGCACACCTCGACCTCGGCGCACCGGCGGACACGTTCCTCGCGCTTCCGGGGTTCGGGAAGGGCTTTGTGTGGATCGGGGACTTCCTGCTCGGTCGCTACTGGAACATCGGCCCGCAGCAGACGCTCTACGTGCCTGCGCCGCTGCTGCGCGCCGGCGAGAACACCATCACGGTGCTTGAGCTGGAGCACCGCGGCGACTCGCTCGAGCTGCGCGACCACGCCGAGCTCGGGCAGAGCGAGGAATACGTCGAGACGTTCTGAGCGGAGAGGACGGAACCTCAGATCGGCGACCAGCGAGCGGACGCGAGGTCGACGCGGTAGCGGTCGACGGCATCCTCACGCGACGCCTGCTCGCCGGTCATGCCCTTCAGCGGCGTGCTCTCGTCGAGGTAGTGCTCGAGCGCCTTGCCCTCGTGACAGGCGGGCGGCTGGCCGGATGCCCTGATCACCCGCCACCACGGAACGTCCGATCCGTACCTGGCCATCACGTTGCCGACGACGCGCGCACCCCGCGAACCGAGGAGCGCCGCGATCTGCCCGTACGTCATGACGCGACCCGGCGGGATGTCCGCCACCACTTCGAGGACGGCCTCGACGAATCCTTCGGCGGGTTCGGGCATCCGCTGCTGCGCGTTCGATGCCGACATGCGACGAGGACTCAGAGGTCCAGTGCGCCGATGGTCTCCCCGTACTGCGTCTCGCCGATGGGGGTGAACCCGGTGCGGAGGAAGAACGCCTCTGGGCCGAGCTCACCGGTCTCCCAGATCACGTAGAGCCTGTCCTGCCCGCGCCCCCGCGCCTCGTCGGCGAGCGCGTCGACGGCGAACTGGCCGATGCCGCGACCCTGCACCTCGGCGTCCACGTTGATGCGCCAGAGGATCGAGCGGAACTCGTCGTCGGCATCCGGGTCGAAGCTGCCCATGATGAAGCCGACGACCTCGTGATCGCCGTCGACCACGACGCGCTGCCACGTCATGTTCGGATCGTTCACCGCTGCCGCCGCCGAGTACGACACCGGGGTGATGAACTGTTCCTGGCCCGGCTTGAGCGTCAACGCGTTCGCAGCAGAGATGTTCGACGCGGACAATTCCTCAAGACGCAGCTCAGCCATGGCAAAAGGCTATCCGGTGTGCTGTGCCCACGGTAGTCGCGGCCGTAGAGGGCGGCAGAGGGCATCGAGCAGAATTGTGGACGCTTGTGGTCGCTCGCGCCCGCCTGCAGCGGCAGGAAGCGTCCACAATTCGGATAGGTGCTAAGGCCGCTCAGAACGCCGCGAGCGCTTCGTTGAAGGTGGCGGAAGGGCGCATCACGGCGCTCGCCTTCTCCGGGTCGGGCAGGTAGTAGCCGCCGATGTCCGCCGGCTGCCCCTGCACCGCGACGAGCTCCTCAACGATGGTGGACTCCTTTTCGGTGAGCGCCTCCGCGAGCGGCGCGAACACGGCAGCAAGCTCCGGGTCATCCGTCTGCTTGGCGAGCTCCTGCGCCCAGTACAGCGCGAGGTAGAAGTGCGATCCACGGTTGTCGATGGTGCCGAGCTTGCGGCCGGGGCTGCGGTCCTCGTCGAGGAACGTCGCCGTCGCCCGGTCGAGCGTGTCGGCGAGCACCTTCGCGGCCGGGCGCCCCGCCTGCTCCGCATATTTCTCGAACGAGGGCACGAGCGCGAAGAACTCGCCGAGCGAGTCCCAGCGCAGGTAGTCCTCCTGCACGAGCTGCTGAACGTGTTTGGGAGCCGAGCCGCCCGCACCGGTCTCGAAGAGGCCGCCGCCGGCGATCAGCGGCACGATCGACAGCATCTTCGCCGAGGTGCCGAGCTCGAGGATGGGGAACAGGTCGGTGTTGTAGTCGCGCAGCACGTTGCCGGTCACCGAGATCGTGTCCTGGCCCTTGCGCATCCGCTCCAGGGAGTACGCGGTGGCGAGCTCCGGTGCGAGGATCTCGATCGTCAGACCGTCGGTGTCTCCGACGAGGTCGGAGTCGGCGAGGTATTCGCGCACCTTTGCGATGAGCTGCGCGTCGTGGGCGCGGGTCTCGTCGAGCCAGAACACCGCCGGCGTCCGGCTGGCGCGGGCACGAGCGACGGCGAGCTTCACCCAGTCGCGGATCGGGACGTCCTTGGTCTGGCATGCGCGCCAGATGTCGCCGGCGCCCACCTCGTGCTCGAGCAGCACGTCGCCCGCCTTGTTCAGCACCTTCACGGTGCCGGCGACGGGGATCTCGAACGTCTTGTTGTGCGAGCCGTACTCCTCGGCGGCCTGCGCCATGAGGCCGACGTTGGAGACCGAGCCGATCACGGCGGGGTCGAGCGGGCCGTTCTTCTTCACATCCTCGATGACCGTGGCGTACACGCCCGCGTAGGACGAGTCCGGGATGACCGCGAGGGTGTCGTCTTCGCGTCCCTCGCCGTCCCACAGCTTGCCGCCGTTGCGGATGAGCGCGGGCATCGATGCGTCGATGATCACGTCGGAGGGCACGTGCAGGTTCGTGATGCCCTTGTCCGAGTTGACGTACGAGAGGCGCGGGCCGCCGGCCAGTGCAAGGTCGATCGCCTCACGGATCTCGTCGCCGTTCGGCAGCGACTGGATGCCGGAGAGGATGGCGCCGAGCCCGTCGTTCGCCGAGATGCCGGCGGCGGCGAGGTCGGCACCGTACGTGTCGAAGACATCCTTGAAGTAGGCGCGCACGACGTGGCCGAAGATGATCGGGTCGGAGACCTTCATCATGGTCGCCTTGAGGTGCACGGAGAACAGCACGTTCTCGGCCTGAGCCCGCTTCAGCGCGTTCGCGAGGAACGCGTCGAGGTGCTCAGCGGAGAGGTGAGTCGCGTCGACCACCTCTCCGGCCTTCACCGGCAGTTGCTCGAGCAGCACGTTCTGTTCGCGGTCCTGGGTCTCCAACACGATCGTCAGCGTGTCGTCTGCGGCCATGGTGACGGACTTCTCGTTGCTCTTGAAGTCGTGTTCGCCCATGGTGGCGACGGTGGTCTTCGAGCCGTCGGCGAACGCCTTGTTGGTGTGCGGATGCTTCTTCGCGTACGCCTTCACCGACTGGGGTGCGCGGCGGTCCGAGTTGCCCTGGCGCAGCACGGGGTTCACGACGGATCCGATGACCTTGAAGTACTTCGCGCGGATCTCGGCCTCCTCGTCCGTGACCGGCGAGTCCGGGTAGTCGGGAACGTCGTAGCCCTTCTCCTGCAGCTCCTTGATCGCCGCCTTCAACTGCGGGATGGATGCCGAGATGTTGGGCAGCTTGACGATGTTCGCGTCGGGCGAGCCGGTCAGCTCGCCGAGCTCCGCGAGCGCGTCGTCGGCGAGCCCGAACTGCGCGAGGATGCGCCCAGCAACCGAGATGTCGCGGGTCTCGAACTCGACGCCGGCCTTCTCCGCGAACGCGGAGACGATCGGCAGGAACGAGTACGTCGCCAGCAGCGGAGCCTCGTCGGTGTGGGTGTAGATGATCTTTGCCATCGCGTCAGCACGCTCCAATCGGCGGTATGGCGGAGAAAACAATCTTGACGTCAAGATAAATCGTCTGGTTTAGACGATACCCGACACCGGCGCTGCTCGCAGACGCCGTCTGGCGATAGTCTCAGCAGACGCGCCGTCCGGCGCGACCGGGTGATGACAGGACTTGCGATGCGTGCGGGAAGCAACCTTCCTGCCGTCGGGGGTTACAACCAGGCGGTGATCCTCGACGCGGTCCGCCGCGCCCCTGACGGGGTCAGCCGCGTCGAGGTGGCGAACAGCACGGGGCTGTCCGCGCAGACGGTCACGAACATCGTGCGCCGGCTCATCCAGGAGGGGCTCGTCGTCGAGGCGGGGACGCGTGGAGTCGGCGTGGGGAAGCCGCGCACCATCCTCCGGCTGGACCCCATGGCGCGTCTCGCGGTCGGCATCCACCTCGACCCCTCCGTCATCACGATCGTGCTCCTCGACCTCGCCGGCAGTGTGGTCTCGCATCGGCGACTCCGCACGACCTCGACGGCGAAGGCGTCGCGCACGATCACCCGCATCGTGCGCGGGGTCCAGTCGCTGCTGGCCGAGGCCGGAGTGGATGACTCGAGGGTGATGGGCGCGGGCATCGCCGCCCCCGGACCGATCGACATGGTCTCCGGCGTCGTGCTGAACCCGCCTCTCCTGACCGGATGGCACGACGTGCCCGTCCGCGACGACCTGGCGCAAGCGCTCGGCATGCCCGTGATCCTGGAGAAGGATGTCACGGCTGCGGCCGTCGCGGAGCTGTGGATGGACACCGCAGGCGAGCGCAACGACATGGTGTTCTTCTACTGCGGCACAGGGATCGGTCTCGGCATGGTCTCAAGGGGCGAGGTCATCCGCGGGTTCTCCAGCAACGCCGGCGACGTGGGCAGCGTGATCGTGGGCGGGGTGCCGAAGACCGGTCACCGGCGCTGGCGGCTCGGGAACTCCATCATGCCGAGGCTCCTGGTCGGCGACGCGATCGATGCCGGAATCATCGCGGGCGACGCGGACTCGATGACGACCGCGGAGGTCGGCGCCGCCTTCTCCGAACTGGCGGGGATGACCGACGACCCACGTGCCCAGCGGATCGTCGGCGCGGCCGTCGGCGACCTTGCCGAGGGCCTGCTGATCCTCGCGAACCTTCTCGACATGGACCGCGTCGTGTTCGGCGGTCCGTTCTTCGCGCCGATGCGGGACGCGTTCCTGAAGCGCGTGCCCCCGCTCGTGATGGGGTCGCCTTCGTACACGCTGCCGCACCCCATCACGTTCTGCGAGTCGTCGATCGGCGAAGACGTGGCCGCCATCGGCGCCGCGTGCCTCGTGCTCGACGACCGGCTGTCGCCGAGGCCGCAGTCGTTCTTGATCAGTCGCTGACCCTCCGCAACGGGACGCGGCGGAGGGCCAGCGACGAGAGCTCAGCTCGGCTGCGCTCTCAACTCAGCACGGCGGCCGCCGGCCGCAGCACGTCCAGCACGGGCGCGATGGTCTTGCCGCGCGCGCTCTCGTACGCCGCGAGCAGCATCCCGAGCACCTGGATGCCCTCATCCTCGGTGTGCGGGGGACGGGAGCCGGTGGCGAGACACTGCGCGAAGGCGCCGATCTCGGCCACGAACGTGTCGACCGGCTCGAAGGAGAACGACTCCTCGCGGCCGTCCCGGAGCCGATAGCTGACCGTCGTGCCGTCGCTCGTGAGCGATCCGAGCTCACCGACGACGGAGAACCGTTCGGTCGAGGTCGCCGGCTCGTACGCCCAGCTCGTCACGAGCTGTCCGACCACGCCGCCCTCGAAGCGGATGAGCACCTGGGCGCTGTCCTCGCCCTCCATGAACTTGAGCCGATGCGTCGACAGCATGGCCGTCGCCTCGATCGGCCTGGCTCCTGCGAGATGCAGCAAGAGATAGCTGGGGTGGTAGCCGGTGTCGATGAGCTCGCCGCCGCCGGAGGTCGAGGCGTGCGCACGCCAGCCCATGTTCGCCGGATCGAAGTCGTTGTAGAACGAGTCCGTGGTCCGCACCTCGTACACCGTGCCGATGGTGCCGGCCTCCAGCAGCTCCTTCGCCTTCGCCACCGCCGGCAGGAACAGCTGATTGTGCGCGCACATCAACGTGATGCCGCTCTCGGCGACCGCCGCATTGACCCGCCGCGCCTCCTCGGCGGTCAGGCACAGCGGCTTCTCGCAGAGCACGTTAAGGCCGGCCTCGGCGGCGGCGACGATCGCGTCGGCGTGCAGGTGGTGCGGAAGGCAGATGTCGACGGCGTCGAGCTGCTCGCCGACGATCATCTGGCGGTAGTCCGTGTACGGCGCGGCGTCCAGCTCGGCTCCGCGGCGCTGCGCCGTCTCCTCGAAGGCGTCGGCGACCGCGACCACCGTGATCGAGTCGCTGTGGGCGCGATACCCGCGGATGTGGGCGTCGGCGATTCCGCCGCCGCCGATCAGACCGATCCTGATCATCGATAGTCCTCCTTGGTTCCTGTTCGTGCTGCGTGGTTCGCGGCGACGACGAGCCTGGTCAGCTCGACGGCGCGGCTCAGGTTGTCGTCCGCTCGGGTGTCGTCGCGGATGTGCTCGACCCACTGGTCGAACGCGGTCGGCAGGTCCTCCGGCACGGGAATCGTCTCGGTGTCCCCGCCCTTGAGGGCGAGCGCGACGTGACGGTCGCGTTCCGAGTAGCTCAGCCATCCGTTCGTCCCGCCGATCTCGATGAGGAACGGGTCGGGGGAGACGACGCCCGACTCGATCACGCCGATCGTGCCGTCGTCGTACGTGACGGCGACGACCGCGTTGTCCTCGACGTCGCGGCCGGTCACGTGCGTGTACGTCGAGGAGATCGTCGCCGGCCGAGCGCCCAGGAAGAGTTGCGTGAGATAGGCGGGGTGGCATCCGAGGTCGGCGATGGCCAGTCCGAACGTGAGCTCGGGATCGTAGAACCGCTCAGGCAGCCAGTTCGCGACGGCCCCGTCGTGCGAGAGCCGCACACGGGAGTACGTGATGGTGCCGAGCGCTCCGTCGGCGAGAACATCCTTCACCGCCTGCGTGTATCCGTGGTACAGCCGCGGCAAGGAGACGATCAGCTTCACACCGTGCTCGTCGCAGGCTCGGATGATCTCCTCGGCCTCTTCGACGGTCGGGGCGAGCAGCTTCTCGGTGAAGATGTGCTTGCCGGCGCCCGCCGCCTTCAGCATGACATCGCGGTGATCCTTCGTCGACGTGGTGATCGTGACGGCGTCGATGTCGTCACGGGCCAGCAGTGCGTCGAGGTCCGACTCGAAGTCGACGCCGAACTCTGCGGCTGCCTCCCGTCCCCGAGCCTCGTCGTCGTCCCACACCGCCACGAGCTCGGTCTGCGGATGCTGCGCTGCGGTCTTCGCGTAGTCCCCGGCGTGCACGTGCCAGAAGCTGAGCACGGCCACTCTGAGTCGGCCATCGGCTGACATCGTCGTCTCCATTCATTCGGTTGTGCAGCACATCATCCCGAGCAGTGCGGCAATCAGTCAAGTTACTTGATGAATTGCGGCGCGCGGCGCGACTGGGCGGGAGTCGGGCGGTCGAATCGTCGGTCCTGACCCCCGCATGGGCGACATTCGAGAACTTTGTCGTGACATGTTGACAGTAATAAATGCAGATGATTTACTAACGACGATCGTGCCGAGCGGATGGCCCGGCACCCCTTGCACCATGAGGCGAAGGAGCATCATGAAGAAGAGGATCATCTCCGCCATTGCGGTGGGTGTGGTCGCTGCCGCGGCGCTGACGGGATGCTCGTCGGCGGGCGGGAGCAGTAGCAAGACCATCAAGATCGCCTACGAGTCGTACGGCGGCAAGCAGATGCAGAACTACATGTCCCGCATCGCCCAGCAATACGACAAGAAGTACCCCGGCTACACCGCCAAGCTCGTGCCGATCCAGGCGGCGGAGAACGACTACTACACGAAGCTCGCGCTGATGAACAAGTCGGCCGCGACCGCGCCGGACGTGCTCTACGAGGACACGTTCCTGATCAAGTCCGACGCGGCCGCCGGCTACCTTGCACCCCTGGACGGCTACGTGAAGAAGTGGAGCGACTGGTCGCAGTTCCCCGCCAACGCGCGGCAGGCCGGTGAGGGCGCGGACGGCAAGCTCTACGGCATCCCGATGGGCACGGACACCCGGGCGCTCTGGTACAACAAGACCGTCCTGCAGAAGGCCGGCATCACGGTTCCCTGGCAGCCGAAGTCGTGGAACGACATCCTCGACGCCGCGAAGAAGATCAAGGCATCCGAGCCCGGTGTGATCCCGTTCAACATCTACTCCGGCAAGGGCACCGGTGAGGGATCGACGATGCAGGGCTTCGAGATGCTGCTCTACGGCACCAAGAACCAGCTGACGACGAGCGACGGCAAGTGGGTCGCGGGGTCGCCCGGATTCAAGGACTCGCTGCAGTTCATCCACGATGTCTACCAGGGCGGTCTCGGACCGACGGCGCAGCAAGCGCTCGACCCGAACTGGTCGAATCAGACGCCGGCGCTGCTGTCGCAGAACAAGCTCGGCATCAGCCTCGACGGCTCCTGGGTGTCCAGCAACTGGGGCAACGCGGGCGTGGCGCCGTGGAAGGACTGGAACTCCGTGATGGGGGAGGCGAAGATGCCGACGCAGGATGGCGCCGCTCCCGGTGCGACCAGCCTGTCGGGTGGATGGACCCTCGCCCTCGGCTCGAAGTCGAAGAACCCGACGGCGGCATGGAACTTCATCTCGCTGGCGCTCAACAAGGACAACTCGCTCTTCTACGCCACGAGCAACCAGAACATCCCGGTGCGCACGGATGTGGCGAACGACCCGGCCTACGTGAAGTCGAACCCGACCAACGCGTTCTTCGCCGATCTCGTGAAGATCACGCACTTCCGTCCAGCGACCTCGTCGTACCCCGCGGTGTCGAACAACATCCAGGTGGCGATGGAGTCGGTCATGACGGGCCAGCAGACGTCCGCCGAGGCGCAAAAGGCGTACGACCAGGCGCTGCCTCAAGCGGTCGGCGGCTCTAAGAACGTGGTCACGAAATAGCGCATGACCATGACGTCGCTCACGCACACCGCCGTGACGACGGGCGCGACCGGGCGGGGAGGGGATTCCTCTTCCCGCCCGCACCGCGCTCGCCGCACTTTCGTACGCGCACTGCCTCTTCTTCCATCCATGGTGCTGGTCGCGATCTTCCTGCTCGGCCCGGTGGTCGAGGCGTTCTACGGGTCGTTCACCAACATGGCGCTCACCGGTGCCGCGGCCGAGAGCTCCCAATTCGTCGGCCTGCAGAACTACATCCAGCTGTTCCAGAACCCCGACTTCCTGAAATCGGTCTGGCTGACGATCCTGTTCGTCGTCGGCAGCGCGATCATCGGCCAGAACGTGCTCGGCCTGGCGCTCGCCATGCTCATGCGCTCGGGCAACAAGGTGCTGACCGGCATCGTGGGAACGCTCGTCGTCACGTCATGGGTCGTTCCCGAGGTGGTGGGAGCGTTCTGCTGCTACGCGTTCTTCAACGGCGGCGGCACACTCAACGCCATCCTGTCGGTCGCCGGGCTGAAGGGCCCTGACTGGCTCTACGTGCTGCCGATGGCATCCGTGATCCTGGCGAACATCTGGCGCGGCACGGCGTTCTCGATGATGGTCTACTCCGCGGCGATCACGGAGGTGCCCGAGGAGGTCACGGAGTCGGCTGAGCTGGACGGCGCGAGCGGGTGGAAGCGGCTGATCTACATCACGATCCCGATGATCCGCCGGAGCATCTCGACCAACCTGATGCTCACCACGCTGCAGACGTTGAGCGTCTTCGGCCTGATCTACATCATGACGGCAGGCGGTCCAGGCACCTCCAGCTCGACGCTTCCCGTGCTCGCGTATCAGGAGGCGTTCAAGTTCTCGCAACTGGGCCTCGGCACCGCCATCGCCGTCGTGATGCTGATCATCGGAGGCGTGTTCTCCATCATCTACATCCGCGCCCTCAAGCCGGAGGTCGACTGACATGAAGCTCTCATCGCCATCGGGCCGCGGCCTGAAGATCGTCTCGAACACCATCCTGGTGATCGTCGGACTCTGCTTTCTGCTGCCCCTGCTGTGGCTTCTTATCGCGTCGTTCGACGGCACGGCCAACCTCACCCTGAAGCTGCCCGCACCGTTCACGCTCGACAACTTCACGTCGGTGCTGACGCCGAGCCTGGCGTTCCAGCCGCTCTGGAACAGCGTCGTGATCTCGTTCGGATGCGCGATCATCACGGTCGTGATCGCCGTGCTGGCGGCGTACCCGCTCTCTCGTTACCGCATGCGGATCAACCGGCCGTACATGTACGGCATCCTTTTCGGCACGTGCCTGCCCATCACGGCCATGATGGTGCCGGTCTACAACCTCTTCGTCTCGATGAACCTTCTCGACTCCCTCTGGGGAACGGTTCTGTTCATGGCGGCCACGAGCCTCCCCATGGCGATCTGGATGATGAAGAACTTCATGGACTCGGTGCCCATCACTCTCGAAGAGGCGGCCTGGACCGACGGTTCGTCGATGATGTCCACCCTGACCCGTATCGTCGTTCCGCTCATGCGTCCGGGGCTCGCCGTGGTGTTCATCTTCGTGTTCGTGCAGGCGTGGGGGAACTTCTTCATCCCGTTCGTGCTGCTGCTCAGCCCGAACAACATGCCGGCATCCGTGAGCATCTACCAGTTCTTCGGGCAGTACGGCGCGGTCGCGTACGGCAAACTGGCCGCGTTCTCCCTGATCTACTCGCTGCCGGTGCTGGGGCTCTACGTCGTGACGTCCCGGTTCCTCGGCGGAAGCTCGGCTCTGGCCGGCGCCGTCAAGGGTTGAGGGCGGCGTCCGACCACAGCAGCACCCACACGCAGCACCCAGTCCACACGCACCACACCGTCCGCACGCACCACCCCGTCCGCACGCATGACCTAGGAGCACAACAGTGCACGATGATTCGCGCCTCGTTCTGGAGCGCATCAACCGTTTTCTCGGCGAGCGCATCGCCCCCGCCATCTACCCGGAGCGGATCCCGCTCGAGCTGACCGCGTGGGATGTGCCGGACGAACCGGTGCCGTTCGCCGAGGCGATCGTGCAGCCGTTCGAGCCGTTCGCGGTCGGTCAGCCGTGGAGCAAGCCGTGGGGGACGACCTGGTTCCACGTGAAGGGGAGCGTTCCGGATGCCTGGCGCGA
The DNA here is from genome assembly GCF_051954055.1 of Humibacter sp. Classification (NCBI taxonomy): domain Bacteria; kingdom Bacillati; phylum Actinomycetota; class Actinomycetes; order Micrococcales; family Microbacteriaceae; genus Humibacter; species Humibacter sp. Next base: position 41,443 of record NZ_JBQCIE010000122.1, read on the forward strand.
GGCATCAGACGACTCTCGCGTCGAGCTCGTGGTCGATCTCGGGTTCGAGGGCGACGGCGCCGGCTTCCAGGCCGAGGGGCTGGTGTACGCACCGGACGGGACGATCGTGAAGGCGGTCGAGCCGTTCAACGCCGCGGTCGCCGTCGAGGGAGAGACGGTCGACCTCTATATCGAGGCGGCATCGAACCCGAACATCGGAGGCTCGTGGGGCTGGGGCGCCACGCCGATGGGCGACAAGGCGACGGCCGGAGCCGACCCGATCTACCGCGTTCGGAGCATCGCCCTCGCCCGACGCGACCTGACAGTGTGGGAGCTGGAGCGCGACGTGTTCACCCTGCTCGGGCTGCACGCCGAGCTGGTGCCGGGATCCAACCGGGCCGCGCGGCTGCTGCGGGCGCTGGAGCGCATGTGCGACGTGATGGATCCGCACGACGTCGCGGGAACGGCGCAGGCGGGACGGGACGCGCTCGCCGGGGTCCTGCACGACGAGGCCGCCGCGAACGTGCACCACATCACGGCTGTCGGGCACGCCCACATCGACTCCGCGTGGCTGTGGCCGACGCGGGAGACCATCCGCAAGTGTGCGCGAACGTTCTCGAACGTGCTGGCGCTGATGGACGAGCATCCGGACTTCGTGTTCGCCTGCTCGTCGGCGCAGCAGTACGCGTGGGTGAAGCAGTTCTATCCCGAGCTGTTCGAGCGCATCCGTGCCCGGGTGGCGGAGGGCCGGTTCGTACTGGTCGGTGGCATGTGGGTGGAGTCGGACACGAACATGGTCGGCGGCGAGGCGATGGTGCGCCAGTTCGTGGCGGGTCAGGGATTCTTTCAGCGGGAGTTCGGCAAGCGCGCGGTCACCGGGTGGCTGCCCGACTCGTTCGGCTACACCGGTGCGCTGCCACAGCTGCTGGCGGGTGCGGGCATCCGCCAGTTCGTCACGCAGAAAATCTCGTGGAACGACACCGACCGGTTCCCGCACCACACATTCCTATGGGAGGGCATCGACGGCACGCGGATGTTCACGCACTTCCCGCCGATGGACACCTACAACTCCGACCTGTCGCCGCGGGAGCTGGCGCTCTCGGATCGGCAGTATGCGGAGAAGGGCGCGGCGAACTCGTCGCTGGCACTGTATGGCTGGGGTGACGGAGGCGGTGGACCCACGCGCGAGATGATCGCGTCGGCGCGCAGGGCACGCTCGCTCGACGGTCTGCCCGCCGTTGAGCTCGGCACCCCGGAGGACTTCTTCGCGCGGGCGAAGGCCGAGTACGAGCATCCGCCGGTGTGGTCGGGGGAGCTGTACCTGGAGCTGCACCGCGGAACGTACACGTCGCAGGCGCGCACCAAGCAGGGCAACCGGCGCAGCGAGCACCTGCTTCGCCAGGCGGAGCTGTGGGCGGCGACCGCGGCCGTGCGCACCGGGGCGGAGTACCCGTACGACGAGCTCGAGGCGGCGTGGCAGATCGTGCTGCTGCAGCAGTTCCACGACATCCTGCCCGGGTCCTCGATCGCGTGGGTGCACCGCGAGGCCGAGCGCAACTACGCCGCTGTCGCCGAGCGGGTCGAAGTGGTCATCCAGCGCGCGCTCGACACGCTCGGCGGCGGCGCGGGCGGGGCGGAAGGCGGCGTGCTCGTGAACGCGGCGCCGGTTCCGCTACGCGGAGTGCCTGCACTGGGCGCCGGTGCGCCGACCGCGGGTGTCGCCGCATCCGTTCGCCGTGACGGCGACACGATGGTGCTCGAGAACGGCCTGGCGCGCTTCATCCTGGATGCCCGTGGCCGGGTGGTCTCGGCCGTCGACCTGGCGAGCGGTCGGGAGGCGATCGCACCGGGCGAATCCGCTGGGTTGCAGCTCTTCCGCGACACCCCGAATCGGTGGGATGCGTGGGACATCGACGAGCACTACCGCCGCCACGAGGAGGAGCTCGACGCCGTGGTCTCGCTGGAGGCGGACGAGTCGCGCGGCGCGGTGCGGGTCACCCGTTCAGTGGGGGAGTCGACGATCGAGCAGGAGTTCACGCTCGGGCCCGACACGCCGACCCTTCAGATCACCACGCGGGTGGACTGGCACGAGCGACAGCGCCTGCTCAAGTTCGCGTTCCCGCTCGACGTGCGTGCCGACCGCGCCGCCAGCGAGGTGCAGTTCGGGCACGTGTACCGGCCGACGCACGAGAACACGTCGTGGGATGCCGCCCGCTTCGAGACCTCCGCACACCGCTGGGTGCACGTCGGTGAGCCGGGATTCGGCGTCGCCGTCGCGAACGACTCCACGTACGGGCACGACATCTCCCGCCGCACCCGGCGAGGCGGCGGAACGATGACCCTCGTTCGCCAGTCGCTGCTACGGGCGCCGTTGTTCCCCGACCCCGAGGCGGACCAGGGCGAGCACGTGGTGCGGTCCTCGCTGACGCTCGGGGCCGAGCTCGCGGATGCCATCGCCGCCGGCTACGCGCTCAACCTTCCGTTGCGCCAGGCCGCGGCGCCGATCGAGCCGCTGGTGACCGTGGACGGCGACGGCGTGCTCGTCGAGTCCGTGAAGCTCGCCGAGGACCGCTCCGGCGACGTCATCGTGCGGCTGTACGAGGCCCTCGGCCGCCGCACCTCGGCAACCATCGGGTTCGGCTTCCCGGTGGGCTCGGTCGTGCAGACCGACCTACTGGAGCAGCCGCTCGAGCATCCCGACGGGTTCGACGCGGACACGAACATCCTCTCGGTACGACCGTTCCAGGTGGTCACGTTGCGCCTCCGATCGGCGTGATAGCGGCCTCCTGACCCGCTTTCGGGGGGTTCTTAGGTTGAGTCGGTAGCGTCTTACCGATGCGATCGGCTTCAGTACCATCGGTTTCGGAACCCCAGCTCAGACTCCGCTCGCTCGACGGTCTACGAGGCGTGGCGGCCGCCATCGTGCTGCTTCATCACCTCTCGATGACCATTCCTGCGGTGTCGAACGGCTACGACAGCGCCAGCGAGCTGGACGTGTTCTCGCCGGCGTGGTGGCTGGTCGAGACGCCGCTCAAGGTCTTCGTGGCGGGCCCCGAGTTCGTGCTCGTGTTCTTCGTGCTCAGCGGTTTCGTGCTGGCACTCGCACCGCTGAAGGCTCGGGAAGACCTGGATGCGGCCGCCCTGCGGTCGGGGCGGGGTGGGCTGGCGGGGCTCCGCAGTCGCAGCTACGACTGGTTCGCCTACTACCCGCGGCGCGTTCTGCGGCTGGGCGTGCCGGTCGTCGCGTCGATGGTGCTGGCGTTCTTCGTCATCACGCTGTTCCCGCATCCGTCCAAGGGATCGGACGGTTCGTGGTTGACGCGACAGGCGCATCCGGACACCAGCTTCCACAACCTGTGGACCGAGACTCTGCTGATCGTCGACCCGAATCATCCCTCGGTGAATCCGCCACTGTGGTCCCTCACCTGGGAGATGTGGTTCTCGCTTCTGCTGCCGCTCGTCGTGCTGATCGCCCTGTTCAGCCGCCGCGTTCCGGTGCTGTGGGCAATGCTGTTCATCGCCGTCAGCGTCTACGGCTACCTGGCCGTGATCGAGGCGGCCATGTTCCTGCCGGCCTTCGCCCTCGGAGCGCTGATGGGCGCCAACGCCGACCGGATCCGCGACCTCGTCGCCCGGTGGCAGGGCAGCCGTGTGCTCACCTTCGTGTTCGCGGGCATCCTGGTCGGAGGTCCGCTGCTATCGATCTGCTACTGGTTCGTCCGGCCCATCGCCGGCACGACCGGTGACGGCGTCGCGATGGCAATGCGCGTGCCCGGCGCGCTTCTGCTCGTTGCAGCCGTCGCGTTCTGGCCGGCCGCCGGACGCATCTTCGCGGCCCGCCCCTTCGCCACGCTCGGCAAGGTGAGCTTCAGCCTCTACCTCGTGCACTCGCCCATCGTGGTGCTCTTCGGACTGAACTTCACCGGATCCCGCTGGGCGCTGGGAGCAGGCCTCGCGATCATCACCAGCTTCGCGCTCGCGATCGTGATGTACGTGCTCGTCGAGCGGCCGTCCCGTCGCCTCGCCGGATGGGCCGGACGGCGCGTCTCCGGCGCCATCGGAGCCGTCACCCGGCCCATCACAGTGGCCGCCGAGCTCGACGAGCACAGGACACGGCTTGCGCGAGAGCGAGTGCTTGTGTCCTAAGGCACTCGGTGCACGCGTAACCTCATCCACATGTCGTCACCGCCGGGAGCGCCGAGCAGCTCCTGGGTGCGCGAGTTGGTGCGCCCGAAGTCCGCCCCGGCGCCCTGGGATCTCGCGGTGCTCACCGCCATCGCGGTCGCGGTGCCGGTCGGGGTGTCGCTCGTGATCTTCCCCGGCGACCCCGCGATCCTCGGGCTCGGCGTGCTCGTCTCGATCGGCGCGCTCATCACGTCGGTGGCCGACCGCGGAGGCGCGGCGGTCGACCGGATGCGGCGCATCCTGACCACCGCGATCTCCGCCGCGATCGGGCTGCTCGCCGGATCCCTGGCGCTCGGCAACGACGTCGCCACCGTCATCGTCGTGGTCGCTGCGGCCGTGCTGTCCGGCATCGCGGGCGTGGTGAGCGCGAACGCCTCCCAGGCGGCCCTGCAGTTCCTGATCTACGTCATCGTCGGCAGCGGCATCGACTTCGGGTTGCGTCCGATCTGGGTGGCGCCGCTGCCGCTGCTCGTCGGGGCGGCGTGGCGGCTGGGCCTCACCGGCATCGCGATCGCGATCACCGGGCGGGCGCGGGCGCCGGAGCGAGCGGCCGTGGCATCCGTCTACACCGCCGTCGCCGCACAGCTCGACGCGATCGGCACGCCCGCGATCGACGCAGCGAGGCGCGACGTGACGACGGCGATGAACCAGGCGTACGACCTCATGGTGGCCGCCCGCACGGCGCTCGCCGGCCGTGATCCGAAGTGGCGCACCCTCGTCACCCAGCTCAACGCAGCGACTCCGATCGTGGAGGCCGCCACCACGGTGGCGGCGGAGGGGGAACCGCTGCCGCCGCTCCTGCCGAACACCCTGCGGTCGCTGGCGCGATCCATCGAGGACCCCAAGGCGCCGCCGCCGACGATGCCCACGCCCGACCGGTCGACGCCAGGACGCGCAGCTCTCTCGTCGTCGCTGCGCCTCGCCGGTTCCCTCCTGAAGGGCGATGGCCCCATCACGACCACGGTGCCGATCCAGCGACCGGATGCCGTCGGCCTGCCCCGAGTCACCCTGCGGCAGAGAGCGCGCACCGCCCTCGACCACCTGATCAGCGGCGGGGAGACGTGGTTCGCGGTGCTGCGGCTCGTGGTCTGCGTCGCCGTGGCCGAGGCGGTGAGTGTGCTGTTCCCGTTGGAGCGCCCGTACTGGATCGTGCTGACGGTCGCGGTGGTGATGAAGCCCGACTTCGGCTCCGTATTCGCCCGGGCCGTGCAGCGCGGGCTCGGCACAGTGGTCGGCGTGCTGGTCGGCGCAGCCGTCGTCGAGCTCCTGCCGACCGGCTGGCCTCAGGTCGTCGCGCTCGCGCTGCTCGCCGGCGGGATGCCCATCGCGATCCGCCGCAACTACGGGCTGTTCTCCACGTTCATCACGCCAGTCATCGTCATCCTTCTCGAGCTCGTGCACAGCGGAGACACCGGCCTCATCGTCAGCCGGGTGGCCGACACCTTGATCGGCTGCGCCATCGTCCTCGTCGTCGGCTACCTGCCCTGGCCGTCCACCTGGCGCCCGTCCCGCCAGCTCAGCGGACGGGTCGCGGATGTCGCCACCGACGTCGCCGGCTACCTCAAGGTGGCGCTCGCCACACCGCCACCCGACGAGGCGGACCGTCCGGCCGCAGCGCGCGACAGATCCTCTGCGCGCCGCAGCACCTACCGCAGGCTCTCCGATCTGCGCACGCTCGTGCAGCAGACCCTCGCGGAGCCGCCGCCCATCAGCACCGCGGCGGCCGCGTGGTGGCCCGAGATCGTGGCGCTGGAACGCGTGACCGACGCGGTGACATCCACGGCCATCCATGCCGCGCAGTCCCGGCTGCACGCCAACCAGGATGCCGTCGGCACGCTGCACGACGCCCTCACCGATCTCGCCGACGCGGTGCGCGCTGACCGGCCGCCGGAGTCCATTCAGCTTCCCGCCGACCAGCTGCTGCGATCGATCAGCGACGAGGTGGGCGCCGCGCGGTCCGTGCTCGCGTCGTGAGGCGCCGAACGGCGGCCGGCATGTCGCCGGCGAGCGGTACTGTGCGAGGTACGGAACAGGGCACGAAGGGGCGTTCATGGCGGCGATCGACATCATCGGTGATGACCGTGCCATGGCGCTCATCAGGGCCAGTGTGATTCCGGATGCCGCGGCGCTCGCCGACACGCTCGTCGCCGGGGGCATCCGGGCCATCGAATTCACGTTCACGACGCCCGACGTCGAGAGGCACATCGAGCGCGCCACGGCACGCGACACCGGTGCCCTCGTCGGCGCGGGCAGCGTTCTCACTCCCGCGCAGGCGCGCAGTGCGCTGGATGCCGGCGCGCAGTTCATCGCAACACCCGGGCTGAGCCCCGCGGTCGCGGAGATCGCGTCACAGGCATCCGTTCCGATGATGATGGGGGCGTTCACGCCCAGCGAGATCATGCAGGCGCTCGCCCAGGGCGTGTGGGCGGTGAAGGTGTTCCCCGCACAGACGGCAGGGCCCGAGCATTTCCAGCACCTGCTGGGGCCGATGCCGATGGCCCGGCTCATCGCCTCCGGCGGCATCGTGGCCGAGAACGCGCGCTCGTTCCTCGACGCCGGGTCGTACGCCGTCACCGCCGGATCCTCGGTCGTTCCCGCCGAGTCGCTGGCGGCATCCAACTGGCCGGACATCCGCCGTCGTGCCGAGGCATTCGCCCATGCTGTGCGGCACCTGAGAGAGTAGAGGCATGCTGCTTCCCCGACCGACGACCCTCTCCATCGGCGAGGGCGAGTTCGAGTTGACCCGTATCGCCCGCATCACCGCTCCCGCCGAACTCGCCGGGGCCGCGTCGTGGCTGCAGGGCGCGCTTCGCCCCGCGACCGGATTCCCGCTCGAGATGGGACCGGACGGCGGCATCGAGCTGGAGTGGAACCCGCAGCTGGCGCCGGAGGGCTACACGCTCGACGTGACGCCGGAGGGCGTGCACATCGCCGGCGGCGGTCCGGCCGGGGTGTTCTACGGATGCCAGTCCCTGCTGCAGCTGCTGCCCCCGCAGATCTACCGCAAGGGGCGCGTGCTCGACGTGCCGTGGGTGGTGCCGGTGGTGAGCATCCAGGATGCGCCGCGATTCGGGTGGCGCGGCATCATGCTCGACGTCGCCAGACACTTCATGCCGAAGCACGACATCATGCGATTCATCGACCTGATGGCGATGCACCGGCTGAACACGCTGCACCTGCACCTGACGGATGACCAGGGCTGGCGCGTGGAGATCAAGCGGTACCCGAAGCTGACGGAGGTCGGGTCGTGGCGGCGTGAGAGCCAGCTGGGCGCGGCATCCTATTCGCGCGGCGACTCCCGTCCGCATGGCGGCTTCTACACGCAGGACGATCTGCGCGAGATCGTCTCCTACGCGATGGACCGGGCGATCAACGTCGTGCCCGAGATCGAGTCGCCCGGGCACACCCAGGCCGCCATCGCCGCCTACCCTGAGCTGGGTCTTGCCCGCGAGGAGAGCGACCCGCTCGGTGTGTGGACCAGGTGGGGCATGGATGACAACGTCATCAACCTCGAGGAGTCGACGGTCGAGTTCTTCACGAACGTGCTCGACGAGGTCATCGAGGTCTTCCCCTCGCCGTTCATCGGGATCGGAGGCGACGAGTGCCCGAAGAACGGCTGGTTGCTTGATGAACGGACGCAGCAGCGCAAGGCCGAGCTCGGGCTCTCCACTGAGGACGAGCTGCAGGCGTGGTTCATCCGCCGTCTCGACGACCACCTGTCGCGCCGCGGTCGCAGGCTCTACGGCTGGGACGAGATCCTCGAGGGCGGCCTCGCCGGCTCCGTGAGCCAGGGGGCGACTGTCGCGTCGTGGCGCGGGATGACCGGCGCGATCGCCGCCGCCCGCGCCGGTCACGACGTGGTCGCCTGCCCCGATGACCAGGCGTACCTCGACTACCGGCAGTCCGACCGCTCGGACGAGCCCATCCCGGTCGGCACCGTGCTCACGATCGCCGACGCGTATCGCTTCGATCCCGTGCCCGCCGAGCTCGATTCGGAAGACGCGCACCACGTGCTCGGCGGTCAGGGCAACATCTGGACCGAGCACATGGACTCACCCCGAACGGTCGACTACTTCGCCTTCCCGCGGATGTGCGCGCTCGCCGAAGCGCTCTGGCTCGACGGTGAGCGCGACTACGACGAGTTCGCCGGCCGGCTCGACCAGCACCTCACTCGGCTGGATGCCCTCGGCGTCGAATACCGCCGTTCGTCCGGTCCGCTTCCCTGGCAGCAGCGGCCGGGTGTGACCGGGCGTCCCGTCACTCCGCAGCAGCGCGCCGCGTACTTCGCACCGCTGACGGCACGGATCGCCGACTCGGAGTCCCGGGTCGCAGCGACGACGGGACAAACGGCGGCGGTGGCAGAGACGAGTCGATCGAGCCTGACGGACTTCGGTATCGACACGTCGCTGTAGCGCCTCAGAGGAAGATGTCCGGGAAAAGCTCGCTCTCGTCCACCCCGGGGGAGTACTTCTTCAGGTCGGTGATGCCGGCATCCGCCAGGACGTCCTCGACGATGAGGGAGCGGCCGGTGAACTCGCGGGCGGGCTTGGTGAGCACCTCGTAGGCGGCATCCGCGTAGATCTCCGGCGTGCGGCTCTTCGCGAGCAACGCCTCGCCGCCCAGGACGTTGCCTACCGCTGCGGTCTTGATGGTGGTGCGGGGCCACAGCGTGTTCGCCGCGATGCCGTCGCGTGCGAACTCGGCGGCCAGTCCGAGCGTCACCATGCTCATGCCGTACTTCGCAAGCGTGTAGCCGGTGTGCGCGCCGAGCCACTTCGGATCGAGGTTGATGGGCGGGCTGAGCGAGAGGATGTGCGGGTTGAACCCGTTCTTCAGGTGCGGGATGGCGGCGCGGGAGAGCATGAACGTTCCGCGCACGTTGACGTCTTGCATCAGGTCGTAGCGCTTCGGCTCGAGTTCGAGCGTGCGGGAGAGGTTGATGACGCTGGCGTTGTTGACGACGACGTCGATCCCGCCGAACTCCGCGACCGTCGATTCGACGGCGCGTGCGATGTCGTCGTCGTTGCGCACGTCGCCGACAATGGGCAGCGCGTTGCCGCCTGCGGCGCGGATGTCGTCGGCCGCGGTGTGGATCGTTCCCGGCAGCCGCGGGTCGGGCGTGTCCGTCTTGGCCAGCAACGCGACGTTCGCGCCGTCGCGGGCGGCGCGAACGGCGATCGCGAGGCCGATGCCGCGGCTGCCTCCGGACATCAGAATGGTGCGTCCTTCGAGAGTGGTCATGGGGGTCTCCTGGTGTCGTCTGTTGGGATGCTGTCAGCGGGCGGATCGCGCGGCGAACGCGGCCACGCGGGCACGGGCATCCGGAGTCTCGAAGGCGGACCCGATGGTGCGGGCCTCGTCGTCGAGCCCGTCGCGGTAGCTGCGCGCCACCGAGCCGCGCACGAGCCGCTTCGCCTGCCCGTAGGCGCCCGCCGCCCCCGCGAGCCAGTGCTCGGCGATCGCTCGGGCGCGTTCGTGCAGCACGTCGTTCGGCACCACCTCGGCGACAAGGCCCCATTCGAGTCCTTCGACGGCGGTGAGGGAGCGGTCGGTGAGCAGAAGCTGCATGGCCCTGCGCACGCCGACCGCTTGGGGCAGGAGGGTGCTGACGCCGCAGTCCGGCGTGAGGCCGATGTCGGCGTACTTCGAGACGAAGAACGCGGCCTCGCCCGCGACGACGTAGTCGGCGACGAGCATGAAGCCCAGGCCGCCGCCGGCCACAGCGCCCTGCACGGCGGCGACGATCGGCTTCGGCGTCTCATTGAAGATGCGGTGGCCCTCGTGGATGACGTCGGCCAGGCCCGCGACGACCTCACCGTCGCCTCCCGTCGCCGCCATCGCAGCGACGTCACCGCCCGCGCAGAACGCGGGTCCCGCCGCGTCGAACAGCACGGCACGGATGTCCTCGCGCTCGCCGACCTCGCGAGCCAGGTCCCGCCACCGGTACGCCGCCTCGCCGTCGATGGCGTTCAGCCGGTCCGGACGGTTCAGGGTGAGGTGCGCCAGACCGTCGGACACCTCGAACAGGATCGTGTCGCTCATGGTTGTGCAACCTACTCCGCTCGGGAGGCCCGCCCCGGGTTGGTGCACGCCGGCCACAGTCGCGGGCGCGAGGCGCGGTAGCCGTGTTGTAGGCATCCGTCAGCCGGCGACGTCGGGTCGGAATGTGGGAACGCCGTCGTGCGGAGGATCGACGTGACACGCCGGCCAGCCGCCTGATGTGGCGACGTGTCACGCCGATTCCCCGCGCGAATGCGACCTCAGGAGACCCCCAACTCGGCCCAGGGTGTCGTGAGCATCACGACACCCCCAATTCAGCAGACAGCACGAACACGGCCGCGCCGAGCAGTACGAGGTCGTGGCTGTCGTTCGCGATGCTCATGCGTGGTCCGTCGCCGACCGTGGACAGGGTGCGTGACCGCACGATCTCCAGTGCGGAGTCCAGGAGAGGTCCCTCGATCAGGTCTCGCGGCCCCGAGAGCACGACGTCGTCGAGACCCAGCGCGGCGACGATGGGCGCGATGGCCAGTCCGAGCGAGCGGCCGGCATCCGACAGCACCGCCTCGTGTGTTTCGGGGCTCGACGAACGCAACCGGGCGCGCAGGTGGGGGACGGCGACGATCTGCTCGAGGCATCCGCGTCGCCCGCACGCGCAGAGCTCGCCGTTCTCGTCGACCACGAGGTGGCCGATCTCGCCGGCATTGCGGTTGCTGCCCTCGACCAGGATGTCGCCGATCACGAGACCTGCGCCGACGCCGTGCTCGATCTCGACGAGCATGAAGCTCGGCGCGGCTTCGTGGAACGTGTGGATGGCGAGGGCCGCAGCATTGGCGTCGTTTCCCACGTGCACGGGCACTCCGAACTCGGTGCGGAAGGCGCCGGCGAGATCGAGGCCCGCCCAGTCGAGGTTCGGCGCCGACAGAACGACGCCGGTTGGATCCACCACACCGGGTGTGCCGATTCCGATGCCGAGCAGTCGCACGGTGGACCGCTTGACGAGTTCACGGGCGAGTCCGCTGGCCTTGGCGAGGGCATCGGATCCTGAGGCGTCGTCGAGCGGTGCTTCCGCGCGGTGCACGATCCGGCCGTCGATCGCGACGATCGCGCCCGTGAACCGGTCGGAGGCGGAGAGGTCGAGGGTCACCACGTGGTAGGCGTTCTCGTTCAGGCCGATGAGCTGCGCCGGCTTGCCCACGCGTGCGTCGGGGCGCGGGCCGAGCTCACTGATGAGCCCCTCGGATGCCAGCTCGCTCACCAGGTCGGAGACCGTCACGCGGGTGAGTCCGGACTCTCGGGAAAGGTCGGCACGGCTCATCGCGCCGTCGTGCAGCAGGGTCTGCAGGAGCAGAGACCGGTTGTGCTGACGGTTGTGCTCAGGGAGCGCCTTCGAGGTCACCCTCAGCTGGGCCATGGCACCTCCATCGCTCGTGGTGTTCGTTGTTTAGTGAACTGCTCTTACAAACTGTGTGTCAAGCCGACGGGTTTGCCAGGCGTGTGCTTCGTAAGCTTTACTAACAAATATGCCCGAGCCCGAGGTTTCTTCCGATCAGGACGCGCCGCAGATCGACCTCAGCGATGCGGGTGCCCGCTCTCGCGCCATCGCCGCCACCCTGCTTCCCGGCTTCACGGGCATCCGTCTGCCGGACGCACTGCGTGACCGACTCGCCCACGGCCTCGGCGGGGTGTGCGTGTTCGGGCCGAACATCGTGTCGGAAAAGCAGCTGCGCGAGCTGAACGACGACATCCTCTCCGTGGCGCCGCATGCCGTGATCGCGATCGACGAGGAAGGCGGCGACGTCACGCGGCTGAACTACGCGGACGGCTCGCCGCACCCGGGCAACGCGGTGCTGGGACGGCTCGACGACCTGTCGCTCACGGAGCGCGTCGGCCGCGACGTCGGACTGGCGCTCCGGCGCACCGCCTGCACGCTCGACTTCGCGCCAGACGTCGATGTCAACTCGAATCCGGACAACCCGGTGATCGGCGTGCGCAGCTTCGGCGCCGAAGCCGATCTCGTCGCGCGGCACGGGGTCGCCTGGGCCACGGGCATCCAGTCGACCGGAGTGGCCGCGTGCGCGAAGCACTTTCCGGGACACGGCGACACCGCGCTCGACTCGCATCTCGCGCTTCCCGTGATCGACCGTTCGCTGGACGAGCTGCGCGAGCGCGAGCTCGTGCCGTTCCGGGCGGCGATCGAGGCCGGCGTGCTGAGCATCATGACGTCGCACATCGTGCTTCCCCAGGTGGATGCCGGCACGCCCGCCACGTTCTCCTCACGCATCCTGCAGGGTCTGCTGCGCGACGAGCTCGGCTTCGACGGCGTGATCGTCACCGACGCGCTCGACATGAAGGGCGCCAGCGGTGAGATCGGCATTCCGGAGGCCGCCGTTCGTGCACTGAGCGCAGGCTGCGATCTGCTGTGCCTGGGCACCGAGACGAGCGACGAACTGATCAGCGAGATCATCCGCGCGGTGAGCGACGCCATCGACGCCGGACGACTGAGCGCCGAACGCGTCGCGGATGCCGCAGGACGGGTGGGTACGCTGGCGCGGCGTCTCGAGGCGCTGCGGGAGGACATCCCTGAGCGTCCCGCGAGCCTCGAGGATGCCGCGGTATCGGTGGGCCGTGCAGCGCAGGCGTTCGACGTGCGAGCGGACGCCCTGGATGCGCTGCGTCGTGCAGAAGAGCCGTTCGCCGTCGTGCGGTTGGAGACCGAGGCGAACATCGCCGTCGGTGTCGCGCCGTGGGGACCGTTCGCGCAGGTCGTCGCGGAGCCGGCGTCCGCGGATTCGGTCGAGTGGGCCGGACATCCGGAGTTCATCGTCTCGGAGTCCGATGCCGGGCGCGGCGAACTCGACCGCCGCATCGCCGAAGTGCTGACCGCGGTGCCGGCGGACCGCGGAGTCGTGGTGATCGGCAAGGCCGTGCACAGGCATCCGTTCGCGCGGGCGACCGTGGATGCGCTGCGGTCCGCTCGCACCACGGTGGTGGTCGACATGGGCTGGCCGTCGGACGATCGGGCGTACGCCGACGTCGCGACGTTCGGGGCGTCGAGGCTGATCGGCCGCGCGCTGATCTCGCTGCTGGCCGCACCCGCGGACCAGGAGAACCACCAGTGAGGGTCGGCCTCGACATCGGCGGCACCAAGATCGACGCCGTCGTGCTCGACGACGACCTCAACGTGATCGCGAAGGTGCGGATCCCAACCGGACTCGGACCCGACCGCGTGCTGGCATCGGCGGAGCGCGCCGTGCGCGAGGTGGTGGCCGTGCCTGACGTGTCACTGCGCGACGTGAGTTCTGTCGGCATCGGCATCCCCGGCATGGTGGATGCCGCGACGGGCGAGGTGCGCCACGCCGTGAACCTCGAGGTCGAGCACCTCGCGCTCGCCGACGAGCTCGCCCTGCGAATCGGGGCGCCGGTTCGGGTGGAGAACGACGTGAAGGCGGCCGCGCTCGGGGCGTACCACCTACTCGGGCTCAGCGGATCGGCCGCCCTGCTCAATCTCGGCACCGGGCTCGCCGCCGGCATCGTGGTCGACGGATGCCTGTGGCGCGGCGCAGAGGGCGGCGCAGGTGAGATCGGCCACATCCCGGTCGTGCCGGGCGGTGTGCTGTGCAGCTGCGGCCAGCGCGGATGCCTCGAGACCATCGCGAGCGGATCCGCGGTCGCCCGGCTGTGGCCGAGCAAGACCGAACCGCCCGCCGTCGCCCTGTTCGATGCGGCGGATGCCGGCGTTCCGCGGGCGCAGGAGGTGCGGCGCGCGCTCGCGGAGGGCGTGGCATCCGCGGTCCGTGTTCTCGTGCTCACGGTCGACGTCGGAACGGTCGTGATCGCCGGCGGACTGAGCAACCTCGGCGACCGGCTGCTTGCGCCGGTGCGTGACGTGCTGCGCGACTGGAGCGCGGACTCGGCGTTCCTCGCCTCGCTCGGACTCGCATCGCGCGTGCGCATGCTGCCGCCCGAGTTGTCTGCCGCTGCCGTCGGCGCGGCTCTCGTCGGTCGAGCGGGGCCGGTGGGCGGGGCCGCCCTGGTAGAGCAGACTGGTACCGGGACTCGAGAGCTTCTGGAGGGGCATCCGTGGAAGTCGTGATCAAGCAGACCGCCGATGAGGTGGGAGTGCTCGCCGCCGACCTGATCGAGCGGGTTGTGGAGTCGAAGCCGCGCGCGGTGATCGGACTGGCGACCGGGTCGTCGCCGCTGGCGATCTACGCCAGCCTGGCGCAGCGGGTGGATGCGGGCACTCTCGACTTCACGGGCGTGCGCGGCTTCGCGCTCGACGAGTACGTCGGCATCCCCGAGGATCATCCGCAGAGCTACGCGTCCGTGATCCGCACCGAGGTCGTCGAGCCGTTGCACATGGATCCGACGCTCGTGCAGGTGCCCGACGGACGGTCGGTCGACATCGAGGTGGCGTGCCGGGACTACGAGCAGGCGATCGCGGATGCGGGTGGGATCGACATCCAGATCCTCGGCATCGGCGGTAACGGGCACATCGGTTTCAACGAGCCGACGTCGTCGTTCCGTTCGCGCACCCGGATCAAGACGCTCGCGCCGAAGACGCGTGCCGATAACGCCCGCTTCTTCGACTCGCCCGAGCAGGTGCCGACGCACTGCGTGACGCAGGGACTCGGCACGATCATGGATGCCCGCAGGCTCGTTCTCGTCGCCCAGGGCGAGGGGAAGGCGGATGCCATCGCCGCTGCCGTCGAGGGCCCCGTCTCGAGCGTGTGCCCGGCATCCATCCTGCAGTTCCACGAGCACGCGACCGTGATCGTGGACGAGGCGGCAGCGAGCAAGCTGCGTCTCGCGGATTACTACAAGTACACCTACGACAACAAGCCGGCCTGGCAGCTCTAGCGCAGGGGCTCGCCGGCGGCCCAGACCTGCTGCACCGACCACTCGTGGTCGAGCAGCACGGCGTCGGCGAGGTAGCCGGCGGCGAGGCGTCCGAGCTCGTGCTCGCGGCCCAGCATGCTGGCAGGTGTCAGCGTCAGCGCCTCGACGGCTGTGGAAGGCGCGATGCGGGTGCGCTCAACCGCGATCTTGAGCGCGGTGTCCTGCGTCAGGGTGGATCCCGCGATGCTCGTGCCGTCCGCCAGCATGGCCTGGCCGTTCACCACGTTCACGGTGAGCGAGCCGAGCTGGTACACGCCGTCGGCGGAGCCGGCCGCGGCCATGGCATCCGTGATGAGCGCGATGCGGTGCGGCGCCTGCACGAACGCGAGGTGCGCGACATCCGGATGCACGTGGAACCCGTCGAGGATCAGCTCCAGCGTGACGCGCGGATCGTCCATCGCCGCGACGATGGGGCCGGGAGCCCGGTGATGGATGCCCGGCATCGCATTGAAGGCGTGCGTCAGCACGCGCGCACCGGCATCGAACGCCCGCTCGGCCTGCTGCTCCGTCGCATCCGTGTGACCGACGGCGACGACGACCCCCGCCTCGACCAGCACGTCGATCGCCTCCATCGCCCCCGGCAGTTCTGGCGCGATCGTGATCTGCCGCAGCGTGTCCCTTGCGGCAGCGATGAGCAGCTCGACCGCCTCGAGGTCGTCGGGCGTGATGAGGAAGTCCGGGTTGTGCGCGCCTCGCTTGTCCGGGTTGAGGAACGGGCCCTCCAGGTGCGAGCCGAGCACGAGGGGATCCGAGTCGGCAAGGTCGGCGATGAGGCGCAGGCTCTCGCACAGCTGCGGAACCGGGTTGGCGACCAGGCTCAGCACCGAGCGCGTCGTGCCGTGCCGCCGGTGCGTGCCCAGCGCGGTTCGCAGGTCATCGAGGTCGCCCTCGTAGGCGCATCCGCCGGCTCCGTGCGAGTGCACGTCGATGAAGCCCGGCGTGAGCCAGCGGCCACCGGCATCCGCGACAGTGGCGCCGTCCGCGTACGCCCGCCAGCCGGTGCCATTCCCGGTGGCGACGATGCGGTCGCGCTCGGTGGCGAGCCAGAAGTCATCGACCTGGCCGTCGACATCCAGCTTGCGAGCGCTGTGGATGACCAGCGCGGCGGCAGTTTTTGCTGAGGCGCTCGTGAACTCGCTCAAGAGAGTTCCCGTCGTCCGCTGACGATGCCGCTCAGCAGGGCGACGAGCGCGAAGACGACGGCCACGACGGGTTGGCCGAGGTCCCACCAGGCGAAGGCGGCGGCGGTCATGACGATGATCTCGACGATCGCTTTGCCGAACGTGTCGATGCGGATGACAGCCTTCGGCGACCGGAAGAGGGCCCAGAGCACGATCGCGAACAGCGGTGCGCCGATGCCGACCACGATGTTCCACGGCAGCGGCCACGCGATGAAGCCCCACACCGCAAGGCTCACGAACGCGAACAGTTCGATGACGAAGCGGAGAACGTCCCAGACGCCCACGTGCGGCTGGGCAGGGGCGTGCGGATGCTCGGAGTTCTGGGCAGACATCGTCTCCATCTTAAGCGGCGGCGCGGGTCGGCCACGCGCGAGACTGCAGGCCCGCACCGAGAGCGTGGGTATTGCCCGCTGTTTCGGGGCGGGCGTGCAGTCTCGCGAAAACGCGACGCGGGGCCGGCAAGGCGCGGCGACGGTCAGCGGAAGATGATCGTGCGGGCGCCGTCGAGCAGGACGCGGTTCTCTGCGAACCACTTCACGGCCTGTGTCAACGTGCGGCTCTCCTCGTCCTGTCCGATGGCGACCAGCTGCGACGGCGACTGCGTGTGGTCGACCCGCACGACGTTCTGCTCGATGATCGGGCCCTCGTCGAGATCGCTCGTGACGAAGTGAGCGGTGGCGCCGATCAGCTTCACGCCGCGGGCGTGGGCCTGCTTGTACGGGTTCGCGCCCTTGAAGCCGGGCAGGAACGAGTGATGGATGTTGATGCAGCGGCCCGCCAGCGCATCGCACAGCTGCGGAGACAGGATCTGCATGTACCTGGCGAGCACGACGAGCTCGATGTCGTGCCGCTCCACCTCCTCGAGCACGCGCGCTTCGAAGGTGGCCTTGCTCGCGGCATCCGTCACGGTGAGCGAGTCGAACGGCACGCCGTAGAACCCGGCGAGGTCGCGCAGGGTTCCGTGATTGGAGAGCACCAGGGGGATGTCCACCGGCAGCTGCCCAGCGCGCTGCCGGAACAGCAGGTCGTTCAGGCAGTGCGCGGCCGTCGAGACGAGCACGAGGGTGCGCAGCGGCCTGCCGACCGTGTCGAGCGTGTACGTCATCTCGTAACGCTCGGTGACCGGAGTCAGGGCCGTCTCGAACTCGGCGCGGTCAGCGGGCGACTGGATCTGCAGCCGCATGAAGAACCGTCCGGTGTCTGCGCTGGAGAACTGCTGGCTCTCGGTGATGTTGCCGCGCGCCTGCACGACGGCACCACTGACCGCGTGCACGATGCCGGGCCGGTCGGCGCAGTTGAGCGTGAGCACCCAGTGCTGAAGCGCATCCATCCCAACAGGCTAGGGCACCCGCGAGAACACGCGGATCGAATCGATTAGAGTTGCTGTTCGAGGAGGAAGACGGCGATGTCGCAGACGCACACGCACGATCCCGGCACCGCACGTTTTCCATGGGCCGGGATGATCGCGCTCGCCGCGGCGGCGTTCCTCGCCGTCACGAGTGAGACGTTGCCGACCGGTCTGCTCCCCGAGCTGGCGTCCGGCCTGCACGTGTCGACCCCGCAGGCCGGCCTGCTCGTGTCGGTGTACGCGTTCACGGTCGTGGTCGCGGCGACGCCGGTGACCGCGCTGACCCGGCGCATCCCTCGGCGGGCGCTCGTCGTGAGCGTCATCATCGTGATCGGTCTCAGCTCACTGCTGCTCGCCATCGCGCCGAACTACGCCGTCGCGGTCGTCGCCCGCATCACCGGCGGCGTCGCGCACGGCGTCTTCTGGGCGGTGGCCGGCGCGTACGCCGGCCACATCGTGCCGTCGCACCAACTGGCCAGGGCGGTCTCGATCACGTCGGGCGGGGTCTCGCTCGCGCTCATCCTCGGGTCTCCGCTGGCGACCATCCTCGGGCACGCGGCCGGGTGGCGCGTCGCCTTCGCCGTGGTCGGATGCCTGCTCGTCGTCGGCTCACTCGTCGTCGGAACGATGCTGCCGCGCGCGAACGTGCCGGGTGTCGGGACGGCGACGGCCGGCATCCCGACGCTCACCAGAAGCGTTCCGGCGGTGACCGCTCCGGTCGCCGTCGTGCCGCGTTCGAAGCGAGGTCTGCGCGGGCGCGATGCGAGCATCGGCCCCGTCATCGTGATCTGCGTGCTGACGGGAACGATCGTGCTCGGCAGCATGACGCTGAACGCGTACGTCGCACCCTTCGTGTCGGATGCCATGGGCCTCGGAATCGGCGCCGTCGGCCCGCTGCTCTTCGTCGGCGGCATGATGGGCGCGGTCGCCACGGTCCTGGTCGGCGTGTGGCTGGGGCGGCATCCGGCGCGCGCGACCGCCGCCGCACTGGTGCTGACGACCGTCGGCGTCGCGATTCTCGCCGTGGTGCCCGGTGTCACGCCGGTGGCACTGGGCGGCTTTGCCCTCTGGGCACTGGCGTTCGGATGTCTGCCTCCCCTTCTGCAGACCCGGTTGCTGCAGGCGGCGTCCGCCCGGTTCCGTGACACGGCCAGCGCCCTGTACACGACCGCATTCAACGTCGGGATCGGCGGGGGCGCCGTCGTCGGCGGCGCGATCTACGCGGTGTGGGGCATCGACGCCGTCCCATGGGCCGCGCTCATCGTGCTCGTGCTGTCGGTGATCATGCTCGCGGTGGCCGGGCGGGTGCGGTCCGGATCAGGCGTCCCTGCCGCCGACCGTGACGCTGAGGTGCGTGCTGGGACCGAACCGGCCTGATCCGTCTGCGTACCGCACGGCGACGTCGTGCGTGCCGGACGAGCCGATCAATGACCGGACGAGATCGACGGTCTGCCCGGATGCGCCGAGCCGCTGAATACCGGTTGAGGTGCCGTCGATCAGGATCTCCACGGTCGCGTCGGGCGCTCCTGTCACGCGAACGATGACGATCGGCGACCCGTCGGGGAGCACGAGCGCGGCCTGCGGCGGGGTGAGGGCGAGGTCGACCACACGGGACGCCTCCTGCGACGGAACGTTGTCGACGGTCTGCCGCGCAGTGATGGTGACCGTGCTCTGAGAGCCCGCCTGAGCATCCGCGGGGGCCGCCGTCCCGGCGCGTGCCGTGCTGGAGGTGGAGACGAACAGCGCGGGGCTGACCGTGGCCGCCCCGGAGGAGGAAACCGCGGGCGCCGCGGGGCCGGACGATGGGGCGACCTGGGCGCTCCAGGCGCCTGACGAGTCGGCCGTGACGCTCGTTGCTGCACCGCCGGCGGAGGCCGTCACGGTCGCACCGGGAGTCGCGGTTCCCGAGACGAGCGGGTAGTACAGGTTGCCGCCCGTGTCCACGCTGCCGATCGTCGGCGCGGCGGGCGGCTGCGGCTGGGCCGGTGCGGTCGGTCCCGTCGGCCCTGTGGGGCTGGTCGGGCTGGTCGGCGATGCCGGCGCGCTTGGCGCCGTGGACGATCCGCCCGTCGTGGAGTCCGACGGAGCGGAGGCCGGCGGGGGCGACTGACTGGGAGCGGGAACATCGGACGGCGCCGGCGCGGGCGGGGGCGCCGGGGGCGCAGACGCGCTCGTGGAGGGCCCGGTGGACGACGAGCCGGGCTGCGAGGAGCCGGACCCCTGCGCGACGATCGCGGGCGAGGCATCCGTTCCGCCACCGGGCGCCGTCGCGATGAGCACCCCGGCGACGGCGGCGCCGACGACCACGACGGATGCCGCCGTTCCCACGATCACGCCGGTCGCGCCACTGAAGAACCCGCCGATGCCGCCGGAGGACCCGGCGCCGCCCGCGGAGGCGGCACCCGCTCCCGCCGCTGCGGCGCCGGCTGCGGCGCCCACAACCACCCCGGTCTTCAGCGTGGCGGCGTACACCGTCGCCGCGCCGCTGCCGAGGATCAGCGGAAGCAGCACGAGCGCGAGCCGCGAGCCGGTCTCCTCAGCCTCGGCCGCCGCCATCGTGCACAGTTCGCACGTCTGCAGGTGCGCATCCACCCGAGCGTTGTCGCGTTTGCCGAGGCGTCCGCGCGAGTGCGCGGCGAGGTGTTCGACGGTCCAGGCGCACTCCGGCTCGAGGTCGGCCGAGGTCAGGTGCGCGCGGATCCACGCCTGCCGCAGGCCCTCCCGCGCCCGGTAGCAGAGCGCCGCAGCGGCCTGTGCGCTGAGGCCGACCAGGGGAGCGAGCTCGGCGGGCTGCATCCCCTCGACCTCGCTGTACCAGAGCGCCTCCTGCCAGCGCGGTGGCAGCGAACGGAACGCCTGCGCGGTCAGCGAGCGATCGAGGGTGACCAGCGAGTGGTCCTCCTGCACGGCGAGCGTGTCCAGCTCCTCCGGCTCCAGCGGAACGGCGTCTTTGCCCGCGCGACCCCACGACGCGGCGATGTTCCGCACGGTCGTGAAGAGATAGGGACGGAACGCGTTCGTCGGCCCGTTCCCCGACTTCAGGGCCTGCAGGATGCGCGCGTAGGCCTCGGAGACGAGGTCGTCCGGCTCGTAGCTGCTCGTGACGGAACGAGCGACGGATGCCGCAGCCGACGCGTGCCTGCGGAAGAGCGTCGCGTAGGCATCCGTGTCGCCCTTGCGGGTGAGGCGCACGAGCTCTGCATCGCCGGCGCGCTCGAGTCGGCGCGGGGAGTGGTGCGCTGACATTCGGGTCGCCTGTCGCCTTTCGCGCCTCATGGCGCAGCTACGTGAGTGCTGAGCTTCCCGACGGCGGTGCAGCGCCGACGTTCGGGTCTCTCGATTCTCCGTTGACCGACCTGTATACGCAATTCGCGGGGGCGCGGGAGCCCGTCGGAGCGCTCGCCCGCTACACCTCGAAGCGTTCCGCGAAGATTTTCGCGGAACCCGCGTCATGATTCGCGGCCGGCAGCGTCTTCTCATGGTGAAACGGACCACCGTCGCATCACATTCGGCTTTCGATGCGGCGGCCCTGGCTGAGACCCGAAACGGTCAGGATGCCGCGCGTGCCTGTGGGGGCTCAGAGCACGCGTGCGGGGTGGTGCCGGCGATGCGAATTCCGCCGGCGCCGCCCCATCGTCCGTCGCCGGGGCCCAGTGCGTCCGCCTACTCGTTCCCGGATGCCTCGTGATCGACGGGTGCCGCGCGGGTGCGCCCGTCGCTCAGCACGATCGCCAGCAGAACGACGTTGATGATCCAGCTCATCGCGACGAGCGGAACCACCGTGTGCAACGGGAACAGCACGAGCAGTACCAGCGCACCGACGATGTGCACGGGCATCCACGGTCCGCCCGTGGCGCGACAGAAGAACGCGTTGTCGAGCGCGTACAGCGCGGCGCCGCCGCAGAGCAGTCCGGCGACCCACGGGCTGCTCTCGCGCGCCGACTCGCTGAGGATGAGCGCGTCGGCGACGGCGGACGCGACGATGCCGAACACGAGCAGCACCGGGATGTAGGTGAACGCTGTCTGGGCGATCATGCCGCGGTCATTCGCCTTCGAGAGGTATTCGCTGCCGCCGCGCTGGTTGCGCCGGAAATAGAGGAGGAAGAGCAGCACGGTGCCGACGAACGCGGCGAGGAAGGCGTCCCCGCGTGCCCAGTCGATGCCGCCCTCCGCGAAGCTCACGCCGGTGTCGATGATCGATTCGCCGAGCGCGATGATGATGAAGGTGCTCACGCGTTCCGACATGTGCTCGCCAGAGACGTTCCAGGTGGAGTCGTCTGACGACCCGAGCGCCGGCACCCAGAAGTGGAGTCGTGGGCCGGCGTACTCGAGCACGAGGGCGGCGATCCACACCCAGAGGCGCGCGTCGGACGGCACGAGTGCGCCGACGATCCACAGGATGCCCACCCCGGCATGCCAGCAGGAGATGCGCACGAAGTTCATCGCGTGCGGTCTGCTCGTCGGGAAGAACGCCGCGATCGTGAACAGGCTGCGCACGAGCCCGAACGCGGTGAGCGCGAGCGCGAAGAGCAGCGCGCGGTCGCCGAAGGCATCCGGGATCGCGACGGCGATCAGCATGCCGAGCAGCATCATCACGAACAGCAGCGCCGTGACGGGCCATCGCTCCGGGTTGAGCCAGCTCATCGCCCAGGTCGTGTACACCCAGGCGAACCACACCACCATCGCGAGCATGATGGTGTGCAGCAGAGCGAGCGGATCCTGGCGGTCGATCAGGATGTGCGAGAGCTGGGTGACCGCGAACACGAACACGAGGTCGAAGAACAGCTCGACGTAGGTGACGCGGTGGGCGACATCGCCGGTCGCGGGGCGCAGCAGGCCAGGTGCACTCGCTCTCATCGGCACCACTCTGGCACGGCCGGGGCGAGAGGCTCATGAAGCGGGCGCAGCGGATGCCTGCTACGCGACGATCACGCGCATGCCGGCATCCTTGAAGTCGTTCAGCTGCTTCGTGGTGATGCCGTCGTCGGTGATGAAGGTGTCGAAGGCGCCGGGTTTGCCGACGGACGCGAACGCGCGGCGCCCGATCTTGCTCGAGTCGGCCACGAGCACCGCGCGCTCGGCCCGGTCGGCCATCAGCGCATTCACCGCTGCCTCGTGCTCGTCGTGAACTGTGGGACCCAGCACCGGGTCGACGCCGTTCACGCCGATGAACGCGAAGTCCAGCGCGATCTGCCCGAGCACCGAGTCGGTGTAGGGGCCGACGAGCTCGTACGACCTGGCCTGCACGACGCCGCCGGTCATGACCACCTTGATCTGCGGACGCATGACGAGCTGGGCGGCGATGTTGATCGCGTTCGTGACAACGGTCAGCGTGGGCCGCGAGGACGGCTCGGCGACATCGGGACGTGCCGCGAGAGCGCTGGCGACGGCCGTGCTCGTCGTTCCTCCGCACAGGCCGACCACGGCACCGCGCGGAACCAGCGAGCTCGCCGCCTGGGCGATCGCCTGCTTCTGCTCGGCGTGCTGCTCACGCTTGTACCGCAGCGGGAGGTCGTAGGCGACGGACTGCCCGGTCGCGCCGCCTCTGGTGCGGCTGAGCAGCTGCTGCGACGCGAGAGCGTCGAGGTCGCGTCGGGCGGTGGCGGGGGAGACGCCGAGGCGCTCCACGATGTCGTCCACCTCGATCTGGCCGGTCTCGGCGAGCAGGTCGAGCACGGCGCGGAGGCGTGCTGTGCGGTTCACAATGCTGCCCCTTCGGACGACGCGACCGCGCTTGCCGCGCCGGCGTTCGCGAAGAGGCGGAGCATCCGCTCGGCTTCCGCGCTCAGCGCAGCGCGCCCCGCCCTCACGTACTTGCGGGAGTCGACCACCGTCGGGTTCTCATCGAGGAATTCGCGCACGGCCCGGGTGAAGAAGCCGTTCAGGTGGGTGGAGACGTTGATCTTCGTCATCCCCGCCCGGATTGCGGCCACGATCACGTCGTCAGGCACTCCGGAGGAGCCGTGCAGCACGAGCGGCACATCGAGCGCTGTGTGCAGCCGGGCGATCAGGTCGAGGTCGAGGGATGCCTCGCGCGCCGTCATCGCGTGCGACGAGCCGACCGCCACAGCAAGCGCGTCCACACCGGTCTCGGCGACGAAGGAGCGCGCCTCGTCGGGGTCCGTGCGCACGCCAGGTGCGTGGGCGCCGTCTTTGCCGCCGATCTCGCCGAGCTCCGCCTCGACCATGACACCGTTCTCGTGCGCGTACGCCGCGATCGTGGCCGTGGCCTCGACGTTCGCCGCGTACTCCAGCCGGGAGGCGTCGAACATGACGGAGCCGAAACCGAGGTCGATAGCGTGGCGCGCGAGTTGCGCGTCCTCCGCGTGGTCGAGGTGCACGGCGACGGGAGCGGTGGACTGCCTGGCGAGTGCGAGACACGCCAGTGCGATCGGATCCAGCCCGTCCGAGGCCGGCGCATCCGCGGATGCTGTCGCGTCCGCGTGGTAGGCGACGCAGTTCTGCGAGATCTGCAGGATGACGCCGAGGCCCGACCGCTCGGCCGCGGCGACGAGGGCCTCCGCCGTCTCCAGGTGGATCACGTTGAACGCGCCGATCCCGGTTTCGTGGGCTGCGGCATCCGCGATCAGGTCCGCGGTCGGCGTCAGCGCCATGTCTCTCCTTCAATCGCTGTTTCACCGGTCGACCCGGCGGCCGCCAGCGCGTCCCGCGCGGCGAGTGCGGAGCCGAACAATCCGGCATCGGCGCCGATGCTCGCCTTGATGAGCTGCGGTCGGCGGTGGAACGTGAGGATGCCGTCGAGTCGTTCGCGTAGCGGCTGCAGCAGCTCATCGCCCGCCTCCGACAGCCCCCCGCCGATCACGATCGCCTGCGGCGCGAGCAGGGCGACCACGTGCGAGAAGCCGAGCGCGAGAGCGTCGAGTGCGCTCGCCCAGTCGGCTGCGGCGTTCGCGTCGCCCGCGCGCATGAGCTCCAGCACCTCCTTGGCGCCGGCGATCGGGCGCCCCGTTCGCAGGCTGTACCGT
The DNA here is from genome assembly GCF_051954055.1 of Humibacter sp. Lineage (NCBI taxonomy): Bacteria > Bacillati > Actinomycetota > Actinomycetes > Micrococcales > Microbacteriaceae > Humibacter > Humibacter sp. The sequence continues at coordinate 66,021 of NZ_JBQCIE010000122.1, forward strand.
CGCGCGATGGCGGCGGCGGAGGCGACGGCCTCGAGGCATCCGCGACCCCCGCATGCGCAGATCGGACCCTCCGCGACGCGGTCGTGGCCGATCTCCCCGGCCAGACCGCCTCCGGTGTACAGCCGACCGTCGACGAAGACGGCGGCCGCGATGCCGGTGCCGATCGTGACGACCACCACGTCGTCGAACCCGCGCGCCGCGCCCATGCGGTGCTCCGCCTCGCCGGCCCCGCGCACGTCGTGCCCGAAGCCGACCGGAACGCCGAGGGCGGCCTCCGCGCGATCTCGGAACGGGAACTCGCGCCAGCCCAGATTCTCTGCGAAGACGCCGATCCCGCGCACGTCGTCCACGTGACCGGGCACGAGCAGCCCGGCCGCGGCGGGCCGCACGTCGGGGTGCGCGCTCGCGAGTTCGGCCGCCAGCCTGGCGACCTCGTCGACGACCCGGTCGCCGGTGCGCTGTCCGTCCAGCGGGGTCGGCACCCGCCTGCTCTCGAGCATCCGGCCCTGCTCGTCGAGCAGTGCCGCCTTCATGTCGGTGCCGCCCACGTCGAATGCGAGCACCGCGGCGCCCGGGCCTGCCGACGTGGGAGTGGTCATCGTGGATCCAGGATGACGGATCGCGTCAGGTTGCGCGGCTGGTCGGGGTCGAGCCCCTTGCGCCGTGCCCGCTCGAGCGCGACACGATGCAGACGCACGAGGTCGGCCATCGCGTCGATGTCGCGGTGCTCGAACCGCGCGCCGGTCGCTGCGGTGTCGGCATCGATGCCCTCGGGGAGCTCGCCGAACGCCCAGGTCACGCGACCGGGAGCCGCGATCGCGATCGGGCCGTGGCGGTACTCCTTGGCGAGGTACGACTCCGTCCACGACTGCGACGACTCGCGCAGCTTCAGGGCGGCCTCGTGGGCGATGCCCACGCTGAAGCCACTGCCGAGGAACGTGTACTGGTCGGCGTCGACGAGCTCGTCATCGAGCGGCTCGTCGAGCACGGCCCGCGCCTGAGCGATCACCGGTGCGAGATCTTCGCCGAGGGATGCCCGCAGCAGCGCGAGCGCACTCGTCGCGAAGCGCGTCTGCACGACCGAGTGCTCGTCCGCGAACGGCAGAGCGACCACGTCGTCCGCCAGGTCGATGATCGGCGTGTTCGGGTCGCCGATGACGGCGATGGTGCGAGCGCGGCTTCCCTGCGATCGCAATTGCTCGAGCAGCTCGAGCACCTCGGTCGTCGTGCCGGAACGCGTGATCGCCACGATCGCGTCGTAGTCCCGGTCGACGAGGGCCTCGGATGCCGCGAACGCGTCGGTCTCGCCGTGTCCGGTCCGCTCGCGCAGGCTCGCGTACGACTGCGCCATGAACCACGACGTGCCGCAGCCCACCACGGCGATGCGCTGGCCGTCGGCGGGAAGCAGCGCGCGCTCCGGAGCCAGCGCGACGGCGCGCTCCCAGACGTCCGGTTGCGACGTCAGCTCTGCTTCGAGGTCAGCGCCTGGCACACGTGTGTTGTCATCGGTCATGCATTCAATGATCGTTCATGATCACAAGTCATGTCAAAGACGCATTTTCAATCGCTTCTCACGCCACGACGACGTGGATGCCCGCATCCTCGAACGCGGTCTTGTGGCGGTCGCTGATGCCGTCGTCGGTGATGAGGATCTCGAACGCCTCGAGCGATGCCACCGTGGCGAACGCGCGCCTTCCGATCTTGCTCGAGTCGGCGACCAGAACGGCACGCTCGGCGCGCCTGGCCATGAGTGCGTTGATCGCCGCCTCCCGCTCGTCGTGCACCGTGGCACCGAACGTGGGGTCGACGCCGTTGACGCCGATGAAGGCGAAGTCCAGGGTGATCTGCCCGAGCACCTCGTCGCTATAGGGACCGACCAGCTCGTACGAGCGAGGTTGAACCACTCCACCGGTGACGACCGTTCGGATCTGGGGCCTCATCACGAGCTCGGCGGCGATGTTCACGGCGTTGGTGACGACCGTCAGCCCGTGCTTCGCCGCAGGCTGGGCGACGTCGGCTCGCGCCGCCAACGCTCCCGCCACCGCGGTGCTCGTTGTGCCGCCGGTGAGTCCGACGACGGCTCCGACCGGCACCAGTGCGCTCGCCGCCTTCGCGATCGCCTGCTTCTGCTTCGCGTTCTGCTCCCGCTTGTAGCGCAGCGGCAGGTCGTACGCCACCGACTGCGCCGTCGCGCCGCCACGAGTGCGGGTGAGCAGCTGCTCGGCGGCAAGCGCATCGAGATCTCTTCTCGCGGTCGCCGCCGAGACGCCGAGCCGGTCGACGATGTCATCGATCTCGACGCTGCCGCTCTCGGCGAGCAGATCGAGAACCGCCCGCAGACGCTCGGTGCGCTTCACAAGCATCCCCATCCCCGGGCCCGCCCGGAATCCGGCGACTTCCACGCATCCGCCTGGCCGGTTCGCCCCGTTGTCATCGTACGGGCGCGCCTGCGCAACCGCGGGCCTCTACACGGTTCCGATTGGTCGCCGCGCTGGCGTCAAATTGAGCGATCCTGAAACAAAAGGGCAACAAAAGCGCAACTTCCGTCTTGCAGCGTCATCCTTATTGTGCTCAAATGACCCAGCACGATGCACGGCGAAGTGAATGGAGCGATGGATGTCGGTTGGTGACGGAATGAGGATCGGCGTCGTCGGTGCCGGCGCGCGCTGCAAGTTGGCCCTGAACGCCATCGATCCCGCCGTCACGGCCGCCTCGGTCGCGGCCAGGATCGTCGCCGTCGCAGACACCACGCCGCAGGGCCGCACGCGCGCGGCCCAGATCTTCGGCGACGACGTCGCGGTCGTTCCCGACGTGAGCTCGCTCATCGATCAGGGCGTCGATGCCGCGTTCGTCACCACCCCGGACTTCACGCACGCGGAGCTCGCGGTGCAGCTCCTGCGCGCCGGCGTCGCCGTCTACCTCGAGAAGCCGCTGGCGATCACGATCGAGGGCGCCGATGAGGTGCTTCGGGCGGCGTACGAGTCCGGTTCGAAACTCTACGTCGGCCACAACATGCGGCACATGCCCGTCGTGCGTCTCATGCGCAGGCTCATCCAGGACGGCGCGATCGGCCAGGTCAAGGCGGTCTGGTGCAGGCACTTCGTGGGCAACGGCGGCGACTACTACTTCAAGGACTGGCACGCCGAACGAGCCAAGACGACCGGCCTTCTGCTGCAGAAGGGCGCGCACGACATCGACGTCATCCACTGGCTCGCCGACGGCTACAGCGTCGACGTCACCGGCATGGGCGACCTCGCGATCTACGGCGACGTCACCGACCGCGCCGACAACTCCGGCCGCGTCATGGGGGACTGGTTCTCCTACGACAACTGGCCGCCTGCCTCGCAGACCGAGCTCAACCCGGTGATCGACGTCGAAGACATCTCCATGGTCTCGATGCGACTCGACAACGGCGTGCTCGCCAGCTACGAGCAGTGTCACTTCACGCCCGACTACTGGCGCAACTACACCGTGATCGGAACCGAGGGGCGCCTGGAGAACTACGGCGATTCCGCCGGGGGAACGGTGCGCGTCTGGAACAAGCGCACGTCGTACAACGAGTCGGGCGACGCGTCGTATCCGATTCCCGAGGGCGAGGGCGGACACAACGGAGCGGATGCGCTCACCGTCGCCGAGTTCCTCCGCTTCGTCGCGCACGGCGCGGCGACCGACACCTCACCCGTCGCCGCCCGCAACGCAGTGGCCGCGGGCGTGGCGGCGACCGAGTCGCTGCGCGACGGGTCGACGCCGCGCAGGGTGCCCGCACTGGCGCCCGAGCTTCTCGACTACTTCGCACACCACCAAAAGCGTCGAGGCGTCGCCTGACGCCCCTTCCTCCAACACCAAAGAAAGAGAAACGATCATGGACCGTCGTTCCTTCCTCTCCTTGGCGGCACTCGGGGGCGTCAGCCTCGGGCTGGGCGCCACGCTCGCGGGCTGCAGCTCGCAGTCGTCAGGAACAGGATCCCAGTCCGGTGCGTACAAGGCGCCGTCGAAAGACCTCAAGGCGACCATCAGCTACGCCATCTGGGACGTCAACCAGCAGCCTGCGATGGAGAAGATCATCGCCGGCTTCAACAAGCTCTATCCGAACATCAAGGTCAACATCCAGCTGACCCCGTCGACGGGCGGCGCGTACTGGACCAAGATGAAGACTCTCGCGCAGGGCAAGAACCTGCCGGACGTGCTCTGGATGAACGGCCCGAACATCCAACTGTTCGCGCTGAACAACCAGCTGCTGCCGATCGACGACCTGGTCTCAGCCGGGGCGGTGAAGACGAGCAACTACCCCAAGGCGCTCGTCGACCTATACACCGCGGGCGGCAAGTTCTGGGGCGTGCCGAAGGACTTCGACACCATCGGGCTGTACTACAACAAGGATCTGCTCGCCAAGGCCGGAGTGCCGGAGCCGACGTCATCGTGGACGTGGGATGACCTCAAGACCAACGGCAAGAAGGTCTCCGATCACTTCAACAAGAGCGTCTTCGGCTTCGCGGGCGACCTGACCGGAGGTCAGACCTCCTGGTACAACACCATGCTCCAGGCGGGCGGCTACATCATCTCGCCCGACCACAAGAAGTCCGGCTACGACCTTCCCGGCTCCATCAAGGGCCTGCAGTTCTGGGCCGACATCATCGAGGCCGGCATCTCGCCGTCGATGCAGCAGCTGACCACCACGCTCGCCAACGACTGGTTCACCTCAGGCAAGCTCGCCATGGTCATGGACGGCGACTGGGAGACCACCCCTTACCACCAGGCATTCGGAGACAACCTGGGCGTCGTGCAGCTGGCCAAGGGACCGAACAGCAATCAGTGCGTCATCCACGGTCTCGGCAACGTCATCTCGGCGACGACCAAGCAGCCCGATGCCGCGCGCGCATTCGTCGCATACCTCGGCAGCAAGGATGCCGCCCTGGTGCAGGCCGAAGCTGGCGTCGTCATCCCCGCGTTCAACGGGAGCCAGACGGTGTGGGCGAAGTCCATTCCGGGGCTCGACCTGCAGCTCTTCCTCGACGAGGCGAAGACCGCGTCACCGTACCCGATCTCGAAGAACACCTCGGCGTGGAACCAGTTCGAGAGCGACATCCTGCCCGCAGCGTTCGCGGGGCAGACGCCGGTGGCGACGGCGGCGAAGCAGCTGGCCGACAAGATGAACGCGGCCCTCGCGAAGGAATGACGCGATGAGCACCTCAACGCTCGAGGCGACGAAGCCCGGGTCGACGAGATCGTCGGCCCGGCTTCGCCGGTTGCTGCCCGATGGGCCGTGGCCATGGATCTTCATCGTGCCGACACTCTTCGGCGTCGCCCTGTTCTACCTCTGGCCGATCGTCAAGACGTTCTACCTGAGCTTCACCACCGTCGGCGTCTTCGGAGGCTCGACGTTCACCGGGCTGGCGAACTATGCGGAGCTGTTCACGGATCCGCAGATTCCGCGTTCCATCCTGAACACCGCCATCTACACCGTGATCGTGCTGCTGGGCATCCCGATCGCCATCGGACTCGCATCGCTGATCGAACGTCCCGGCATGCGGTTCCGCACGCTGTACCGCACCCTCTACTTCATCCCCTATGTGACGATGCCCGCCGCGGTGGGCATCGTGTGGCGGCTGATCTTCAACGGCGACTTCGGCCCCGTCAACTGGCTTCTCTCGCTCGTGGGCATCAAGGGCCCGTACTGGCTGGCGACCCCGGGTTTCGCGCTGGTGGCGGTCGCCATCGTCGGGCTCTGGATGTCGCTGGGCTTCAACTTGATCATCATCAGCGCCGGTCTGCGGGAGATTCCGCAGGAGCTGTACGAGGCGGCACAGGTGGACGGGGCGTCCCGGTTCCGGCAGTTCCGCAGCATCACCGTGCCGCTGCTCACGCCGAGCATCTTCTTCGTGATGATCATGACGGTGGTGAACGGCTTCCAGCTGTTCGACCTGCTGTACGTCATGCTCGGCAAGGCGAACCTCGCCATGCCGCAGACGCAGAGCATCGTCTACATCTTCTACAACGAGGCGTTCATCCAGAACAACCAGGGATACGCCTGCGCCATCGGCATCCTGATCCTCGCGATCATCGCCGTGCTGACGGCGGTGCAGTTCCGGCTGCAGCGGAGGTGGGTGAACTATGTCTGAGAACCTCACCACCGTCGCCGTCGTCACCGGCGACAGGACACGTGAGCGAGAGCTGACGAGGGGCAGAGGGCGCACGCAGTCCAACTGGGGCGCTCACACCGTGCTGCTCATCGGCGGCATCGTCATGGTCTCGCCGCTGATCTACCAGGTGATCATGTCGCTCTCGACGAGCCAGCAGGTCGAGAGTGCGCCGCCCACGTTCTGGCCCGGCGTGCTCCAATGGCACAACTACGCGGATGTCTTCGCGCAGATGCCGTTCGGCCAGGAGCTGTGGATCACCGTCGCGATCACCGCCGTTCGCCTGATCGGGCAGCTGCTGCTGTGCTCGATCGCCGGCTACGCGTTCGCCCGGATGCGGTTCACGGCGAAGGGGATCATCCTCGGCGTCATCCTCTCGATCATCATGGTGCCCGCGCAGATCTACCTGATCCCGCAGTACCAGATCATCCAGGGCCTCGGCTGGCTCAACACGGTCATCGGCATCGCCGCTCCCGGTGTGTTCAGCGCGTTCGGCACGTTCCTGATGCGTCAGTTCTTCATGGGACTGCCACAGGAGCTGGAGGATGCCGCACGCATCGACGGCGCGAGCTCGTTCCGGATCTTCTGGAACATCATGCTGCCGCTCGCGTCGAACGGTCTCTGGGCTCTCGGCATCATCACTGTGCTGTGGTCGTGGAACGACCTGATGTGGCCGCTGATCGTCACCTCCAGCGCGGAGACGGCGCCGCTGAGCGTTGGACTGGCGAACCTGCAGGGCGTGCACACGAACAACTACCCGGTGCTGATGGCGGCGAGCCTCATGGCGATGCTGCCCATCCTCATCCTGTTCGTCGCGCTGCAGAAGCGCGTGGTGGCCGGCATCGGCCGCAGCGGGCTGAAGTGATGGAGGAGGAGACGACCGGCTCGGCGTGGAGTTTCGTGCTGTGCGACTCGCTCGAGAAGGTGTATCCGGATGCCGCACCGCGGCCGTGGTCGCGCGGGGTGCAGCTGAGCGTGGCGCTCGGTGAGACCGCGTCGTTCCAGCTCGCATACCAGCCACCCGTGGGCGGTGACTTCCGCGATCCGACCCCGTTGCGCCTCAGCGTGGAGGGGCCATCGGCCGACCTGGTGACCGTGCATCGGGTGGAGCTCGTACCGTGTGAGCTGCCGGCGTTCCCCGGGCATGACGACGGCTACGACCGCGACGCCCCCGGCCTCTTCCCTGACCTGCTCAGGCCGCTGGAGAACGGCGAGCTGTGGCCGATGTTCGGCGCCTGGCGTGCCGTGTGGTTCGACGTGACGGTCGAGGACGAGGTGCGTGCCGGCATCCACACCGTCACTCTCGTCGTGCGCGACTCCTCCGAACGGGAGTGGTATCGCGAGGATGTCACCGTCACCGTTCTGCCGCTGCGGCTGCCCGAGCTCGACATCGTGAACAGCCACTGGCTGCACGCCGACGCGATCGCCGACCACTATCGCATGCCGGTCTTCAGCGAGGAGCACTGGGCGCTTCTCGAGCGCTTCGTCGCATCCGCCGCAGGCATGGGCGTCAACTCGCTGCTCGCGCCGGTGTGGACACCGCCGCTGGACACCGGGGTCGGTCACTACCGCACGCCCGTCCAGCTCGTGGAGGTCGAGGACCTTGGGGACGGCTCCTTCCGGTTCGGCTTCGAGCGGCTCGTGCGGTGGCTGGAGCTCTGCCGGCGGAACGGCATCCGCGGTGTGGAGGTCGCGCACCTGTTCACCCAGTGGGGAGCCGAGTTCACGCCTGCGGTCTATGCCGGCCGCGGCGGCGAGACCGTCAGGCTCTTCGGGTGGGATGTCCGCGCCACCGACCCGACGTACCGCGCGTTCCTCGAGCAGCTGCTTCCGCCCTTGCTGGCCGTGCTCGATGAGCACGCGGATCCCGGCAGGGTCGTCTTCCACATCTCGGACGAGCCGCACGGTGAGCGGCAGCTGTCGAACTATCTCGCCGCGAAGAACGTGGTCGCCGACCTGCTCGACGGACGCCGCATCGTGGATGCCCTCAGCGACTTCGCGTTCTACGAGAGCGGGGCCGTGCCGGTCCCCGTCGTCGCGACGAATGCCATCGCACCCTTCCTCGAGAACCGGCCGGACGAGCTGTGGGCGTACTACTGCGTCTCCCAGGACCGTGATGTGGCGAACAGGTTCTTCGCGCTGCCCTCCACCAGGAACCGGGTGATCGGGCATCAACTGTTCCGGTTCGGCATCCAGGGTTTCCTGCACTGGGGATTCAACTTCTACTACTCGTGGCACTCGCTGCGGCTCGTCGACCCGTTCCGCGAAACGAGTTCGGGCGGCGCCTTCCCCGGCGGAGACCCGTTCGTGGTGTACCCGGGCGAGGACGGACATCCGTTGCCGTCGATCAGGTACCGGGTGTTCGCGCAGGCCATGGCCGATCACCGCGCGATGCAGGCGCTGCGGGACCGCGAGGGCGCCGACGTGGTGACCGAGCTCATCGACCCGGAGGGCGCGTTGCGTTTCAACCGCTTCGAGGCCGATCCGGTGCACTATCTGAGCGTGCGAGAGGCGATCAACGCACGCCTAATGCGTCAGTGACGTCACCAAGCACCAGGCAGGGCTCGGATGAGATAGACACTTCAAGGATGTCTGCGCAAGGGAGGACGACGGCGTGAAGGCGCTCTACAAGGCCCAGGCCGGGCCAGGACTCGAGCTGGTGGATCGGCCGGAGCCGGTGCCGGCTGAGGACGAGGTGAAGATCCGCGTGCTGCGCACCGGCATCTGCGGCACCGATCTGCACATCAGGCGCTGGGACGACTGGGCGGCGTCCGCCGTTGCCGCCCCGCTCATTCCGGGACACGAGTTCTTCGGCGAGGTCGTCGAAGTCGGCCCGCTCGTGCACGAGGTGCAGGTCGGCGACCTGGTCTCGGGCGAGGGCCACATCGTGTGCGGCATGTGCCGCAACTGCCGCGCGGGCCGCAGGCAGATGTGCATCCGTACCAAGGGTCTCGGCGTGCAGCGCGACGGCGCGTTCGCCGAATACCTCACGCTGCCCGGCACGAACGTGTGGGTGCATCACGAGTCGATCGACCCGGATGTCGGCGCCATCTTCGACCCGCTGGGCAACGCCGTGCACACGGCGCTGGCATTTCCGCTGGTCGGCGAGGACGTGCTCGTCACCGGCTGCGGCCCGATCGGCCTGATGGCCGTCGCGATCGCCAGGCACGTCGGCGCGAGGTTCATCGTCGCCACCGACATCAGCCCTGATCGACTGGCGATGGCCACGCGCATGGGCGCCGATCTGGCGGTTGACGTGTCGAAGAACACGATCCGCAGTGCGCAGGAGACGCTCCGGATGCGCGAAGGATTCGACGTCGGCTTCGAGATGAGCGGTGCCCCCAGCGCGCTTCCGCAGATGATCGAGAACATGAACCACGGCGGCAGCATCGCGATGCTCGGTCTGCCGACCGGCGCGATCGCCATCGACTGGGGCATTGTCGTCACCCACATGCTCACGCTCAAGGGCATCTACGGCCGTGAGATGTTCGAGACCTGGAACGCGATGGGCGCCATGCTGCAGACCAGCGCCGTGCTCCGCGAGGCGATCGGCTCGATCATCTCGGAGCGGATGCCCGCCGCGGAGTGGGAGCGCGGGTTCGAGGCCGCCGCATCCGCCCACGGTGGCAAGGTCATCCTGGACTGGACGCAGCTGAACTAGGAGGGCATCCATGTACGGACGCATCAAGGAGCACCTGGCGAGCGAGCTCGCCGAGATCGAGGCAGCGGGGCTGACCAAGCGCGAGCGCGGCATCCTGGGCCCGCAGAAGGCGGAGATCGAGGCGGACGGCCAGGACGTGCTGAACTTCTGCGCCAACAACTATCTCGGCCTCGCCGACGGCAGCGAGCTGGTGGATGCCGCGACCCGCGCCCTGCAGGAGTGGGGCTACGGGCTGGCCAGCGTGCGGTTCATCTGCGGCACCCAGGAGCAGCACCTCGAACTCGAGCGGAGGGTGTCGGAGTTCCTCGGCACGGAGGCGACGATCCTCTACTCGTCATGCTTCGACGCCAACGGCGGGCTCTTCGAGGTGCTCCTCGGCGCGGAAGACGCGATCATCTCCGACGAGCTGAACCACGCGTCGATCATCGACGGCATCCGGCTGTGCAAGGCGCGGCGGCTGCGTTACCGCAACCGCGACCTCGCCGATCTCGAGGAGCAGCTGAAGGCGTCGCAGGATGCCCGCTTCCGCGCCATCGTCACCGATGGCGTGTTCTCCATGGACGGCTACATCGCACCCCTGGAGGGCATCTGCGACCTCGCCGAGAAGTACGACGCGCTGGTGATCGTGGATGACTCGCACGCGGTGGGCTTCGTCGGAGAGCACGGCCGAGGCACGCCGGAGTTCTGCGGCGTCGAGGACCGGATCGACGTGCGCACGGGAACGTTCGGCAAGGCACTGGGCGGGGCATCCGGCGGCTACGTCTCCGCCCGCAAGGAGATCGTCGACCTGCTGCGGCAGCGCTCGCGGCCCTATCTGTTCTCCAACTCCCTCGCGCCGGCGATCGTGGCGGGAACGCTCGCCGCGCTAGATCTCATCGAGCACTCGGACGACGCCCGCGTGCGGCTGACCGAGAACGCTCGGTTGTTCCGCTCCCTGATGACCGAGGCGGGGTTCGAGCTGCTGCCCGGCGAGCATCCGATCGTGCCCGTCATGTTCGGGGATGCCGCGCTCACCGCACGCATCGCCGCCGAGATGCAGCGCCACGGCGTGTACGTCACCGCCTTCAGCTACCCTGTGGTGCCGGTCGGCAAGGCGCGCATCCGCGTGCAGCTCTCGGCCGCGCACACGCCGGAGCAGGTGCGGCGCTGCGTCGACGCGTTCGTCGCGGCGCGCGACGCGGCGTAGTCCCCGCGCGACGCCGCGTAGTCCCCGCGCCACGATATGCTGGAGCAGTCGCAACTGGCGTAACGACGAGGCCGGGCATCCGGATCCCGTCGCGGATGGTTCACCATCGGGGAGCGACTCCTGACCTTTCGAGATTCGAGGGTGGATTCGGCCGCGCGCCTGGGCCGACGCGATGACACGTGAAGACATCCGCCTCACGAAAGGCAAGGAGCCGCGCATGACCGTTTCCCCCACCTTCAACGCGCCGTTGGCAGAGGTCGATCCCGAGATCGCCGAGGTGTTGAATCTCGAACTCGGTCGCCAGCGCGACTATCTCGAGATGATCGCCAGCGAGAACTTCGTTCCGCGCGCCGTTCTCGAGTCGCAGGGCTCGGTGCTCACGAACAAGTACGCGGAGGGCTATCCGGGCCGTCGCTACTACGGCGGATGCGAGTTCGTCGACATCGCCGAGAACCTCGCCATCGAGCGTGCCAAGTCGCTGTTCGGCGCGGAGTACGCGAACGTGCAGCCGCACTCCGGGGCATCCGCGAACGCCGCCGTGCTGAGCGCCATCGCGCAGCCAGGCGACACGATCCTGGGTCTCGAGCTCGCGCACGGCGGTCACCTCACGCACGGCATGCGGCTCAACTTCTCCGGCAAGCTGTACAACGTCGCATCCTACGGAGTGGACCCGCAGACCTTCCGAGTCGACATGGACGTCGTGCGCGAAAAGGCGCTCGAGCACAAGCCGAAGGTGATCATCGCCGGCTGGTCGGCCTACCCGCGCCACCTCGACTTCGCCGCGTTCCGGACGATCGCCGACGAGGTGGGTGCGACGCTCTGGGTCGACATGGCGCACTTCGCGGGACTCGTGGCCGCAGGTCTGCATCCATCGCCCGTGCCGTACGCGCACGTGACCAGCTCCACGGTGCACAAGACGATCGGCGGTCCCCGCTCGGGCTTCATCCTGAGCAACGACGCCGACATCGCGAAGAAGCTCAACTCCAACGTGTTCCCCGGTCAGCAGGGCGGCCCGCTCATGCACGTGATCGCGGCGAAGGCCACCGCGTTCAAGCTCGCGGCGACCGACGAGTTCCGCGACCGCCAGGAGCGCACGATCCGCGGTGCGCAGATCCTCGCCGAACGTCTGACGGCGGCCGACGCGAAGGATGCCGGCGTCGACGTGCTCACCGGCGGCACCGATGTTCACCTCGTGCTCGTCGACCTGCGCACGTCGGAGTTCACCGGCAAGGAAGCGGAGGACCGCCTGCACGAGGTCGGCATCACCGTGAACAAGAACGCGGTGCCGTTCGACCCGCGGCCCCCGATGGTGACCTCCGGTCTGCGCATCGGCACCCCCGCGCTGGCCACGCGTGGATTCGGGGACGCCGAGTTCACCGAGGTGGCCGACGTGATCGCGCTGGCGCTGAAGCAGGACGCCGACATCGCGGCGCTTCGTGCCCGCGTGCAGAAGCTGACGGATGCCTTCCCGCTGTACCCGGGTCTTGGACCGTCGGGCTTTCCCGTCGAGCAGGTCGAGCTCGCGTCCTCCATCGAGGGCTGAGCCCCATGACGGCCATTCGGCTCGATGGCAAGGCCACCGCCGCCGCCATCAAGCAGGAGCTCACGGAACGCGTCGCCGCCCTGAAGGAGCGCGGGGTCGTGCCGGGCATCGCGACCGTGCTCGTCGGCGCGGATCCCGCGTCGCAGCTCTATGTGGGCATGAAGCATCGCCAGTCGCAGGCGATCGGCATGAACTCCATCCAGATCGAGTTGCCCGCCGATGCGACGCAGGAGGACGTCGAGGCGGCTGTCGACCGGCTGAACGCCGACCAGGACTGCCACGGCTACATCGTGCAGCTTCCGTTGCCGAAGCACCTCGACACTGACGCCATCCTGGAGCGCATCGATCCGGCGAAGGATGCCGACGGTCTGCATCCGACGAACCTCGGCCGGCTCGTGCTCAACGTGAACGCGCCGATCCAGACGCCGCTTCCGTGCACGCCACGGGCCGTGATCGAGTTGCTGCTGCGGAACGACTACGACCTGAAGGGGAAGCACGTCGTCGTCGTCGGACGCGGCGTGACGATCGGACGCTCGATCGGCCTGCTCCTCACCCGGCGAGCGATCAACGCGACCGTGACCCTGACGCACACCGGAACGCGCGATCTGCCGTTCTACCTGCGGCAGGCCGACGTCATCGTGGCGGCGGCCGGGGTGAAGCATCTCGTGCGTCCGGAAGACGTCAAGCCCGGTGCGGCCGTGCTCGACGTCGGAGTGACCCGTGAGGATGACCCGGAGACCGGCAAGTCGAAGGTGTACGGCGACGTGGCGCCCGGCGTCGAGGATGTCGCGGGCTGGCTCTCGCCGAACCCCGGCGGGGTGGGCCCGATGACGGTTGCGCTGCTGATGACCAACGTCGTGGAGGCTGCGGAACGCGCCCTGTAGCGGGCTCCCCGTCTTGGGGGTATCCGCATGATTTCCGGCGTGGTTACGCTGTGCCTCGGTGCCGCCGCCGTGTGCGCTGACGGCGGCACGTCCAAGGGGGAATCGTGCAAGAGTTCATGACCGCTGCCATCACGCTGATCCTCAGCAACATGACCGTCACGCTGTTCGTCGTCGGGTTGATCACCGCGGCGATCATCTCGCTCGCCTCGCGACACAGACACGAACCCGGGTTCGTGAGCGGAGCGTTCCTGAATCAGTTCCTGCTGTTGTCGGTCGGTGTCGCCTACGCGTACAACTTCCTCATGCACAGCGTGTTCGGTGACTTCACCGCGAAGATCATCGGTTGGGCGCAGAGCCCGTTCCAGCTCGAGGTCGCATTCGCGAGCCTCGGCTTCGCGCTCGTGGGCTTCGTGGCGTTCTCGCGACGCCGCGGCCTGATGGTGAAGTTCGTCGCGCTGCTGGGACCCGCGGTGTTCCTCTGGGGCGACGCGGGAGGACACATCTATCAGATCGCCACGACCGGGAACACCGCGGCAGGCAATGCGGGATCCATTCTGTACAGCGACATCCTGTTGCCGTTCATCGGCTTCGCGCTGCTCTGGTGGCACGGCGCGGCCACGCGGCGTCACGAGACCGCGTCGGTTCGCGACCCGGAGGCGTGGTCGGAAGCGACGAGCTGATCAGCGTGAGTCGGGGCTCGCGGCCTCGTCAGAGGTCAGCAGGATGACGTTCCCGTCCGGGTCGTCGACCATCGCCGCGTAAGGGCCAGCGGTCTTGGCGGGCGGCATCCTGCCGTGATAACCGGCTTCGGTGAGTTCCGCCCAGACGCTGTCGACGAGCGCGTCCTCACCGACGTAGAACTCCAGCAGCTGCTGGTAGCCGCCGGACGGACGCCGGAAGTCCGGGTCGTAGACCGAGGCGAAGCTCGTCGTGAGCAGCAGGCTCACGCCGCTCGGCATCCGGTGGATGACGATGGGGCGGTCACCGGCAGGGTCGGGGATGTCGAGGCCGAGGCGACGGTAGAACGCGATCGAGGCATCGAGGTCGCGCACCTCGAGCACGACCATGGCGAGCTGTATCTGCATGGTGCGATCGTGCCGCACGCCACCGACAGTCCTGCTCGGCGAAGGACGAACGCCGTGCGCGGACGCTATCGCTTTCAGACCTCCCCTGCGCTACATTCCAGGCCATGACCACCGTCGACGACCGCGCCAACGCGCCCGGCTCCGGCACGCCGGGCCCCGATGCGCCTCGCCCGAACGCCATGTCCATCGAGCTGAACGCGCTGAACTCCATCGACGAGTCGGAACGTCGCGGACGCCCGCGCGGCCTGTTCTGGCCGTGGTTCGCGGCGAACGTGTCGGTGCTCGGCGTGAGCTACGGCTCGTTCCTGCTCGGCTTCGGCATCTCGTTCTGGCAGGCGACGATCGTCGGCATCCTCGGGATCGTCGTCTCGTTCCTGTTCTGCGGATTCATCTCACTGGCCGGCAAGCGCGGTTCGGCGCCCACGCTGACTCTGAGCCGCGCCGCCTTCGGCGTGCACGGCAACAAGGTGCCGTCGATCATCTCCTGGCTCCTCACGGTCGGCTGGGAGACGGTCCTCGTCGCGCTCGCGGTGCTCGCGACCACGACCGTGTTCAAGGAGCTGGGCGGCGCAGGCGGCACGGTCACCGAGGTGATCACGCTGATCGTCGTCGTGGTGCTCGTGATCGGCGGGGGAGTGTTCGGCTTCCACGTGATCATGCGACTGCAGGTGATCATCACCATCGCGACCGCGGTGCTGACCATCGTCTACATCGCCCTCGTCGCGAACCAGATCGACTTCACGAAGCTCGCGGAACTGCCCTCAGGCGACTTGCCGAAGCTGATCGGCGGATTCGTGTTCATGATGACCGGATTCGGGCTCGGCTGGGTCCAGGCCGCCGCGGACTACTCGCGCTACCTGCCGCGTACATCCTCGTCCGGCGGCGTCGTCGGGTGGACGACGTTCGGTGCATCGTTGGCGCCGGTCATCCTTCTCGTCTTCGGCCTCATGCTGGCCGGCTCGTCGCAGAAGCTGTCGGCGGCGATCGGCGCCGACCCGATCGGCGCGCTGACCACGATCCTGCCGGCCTGGTTCCTCATCCCGTTCGCGGTCGTCGCCGTGCTGGGGCTCATCGGCGGTGCCGTTCTCGACATCTACTCGTCGGGCATCGCGCTGCTGAGCGCCGGTGTGCGCATCCCTCGTCCGGTGGCGGCGCTGATCGACGGCGGGATCATGATCGCCGGCGCGATCTACATCGTGTTCTTCGCTCCGGACTTCATCAGTCCGTTCCAGGCGTTCCTCATCACACTCGGAGTGCCGATCGCCGCGTGGTGCGGCGTGTTCCTCGCCGACCTCACGCTGCGTCGCCGCAATTACTCCGACCGTGATCTGTTCGACTCGCGTGGACGCTACGGGAGTTGGAACTGGCTCGCCATCGCCCTGCTCGTCCTCGGCACCGCGGTCGGCTGGGGCCTGGTCACGAACCCGTACGGCCTGTCGTGGCTGAACTGGCAGGGGTACCTGCTCGGACCGTTCGGCCTCGGTGGCACCAAGGGCATCTGGGGCGGCGCGAACCTAGGCGTGCTCGTCGCCCTCGCGATCGGCTACGTGGGCGTCGTCCTCTTCGGACGCGGCCGTGTGCGCTGGCAGGAGGCACTGCCCGACGACGAACGAGTGGCGGATGGCGCATCCCCGATCGGTGGAACACGCGCGACGGATGCATCGCAGACGGATGCCCGCGCGTGACGGAAAACGCCGATCCCTGGCTCGTCGTCATCGACATGCAGCACGTGTTCGGCGACCCGGCGAGCGGCTGGTTCACGCCCCGCTTCGAGGAAGCGAGAGCGGGCATCCGTCGGCTGCTCCCCGCCTTCGGCGACCGCGTCGTGCACACCAGGTTCGTGGCGCCAGTGCAACCGCAGGGCGCGTGGCGCGCGTACTACGACGCGTGGCCGTGGGCCCTGGTGCCCGGTGACGATCCGCTGTACCGGCTGGTCGACGAGCCGGATCGTTCGCACGGGATCGTGACGGAGACGACGTTCGGCAAGTGGGGCTCCGCGCTGGACCGGGCCACCGGCGGAAGCCGAGAGCTCGTGCTGGCCGGTGTCTCGACGGACTGCTGTGTGATCTCGACCGCGTTGCCGGCCGCCGACGCGGGCGTGCACGTTCGCATCGCAGCGGATGCCTGCGCCGGCGCCACCGACGCCGACCACCGTCGTGCGCTGGACGCGATGGCTCTGTATGCGCCGCTCATCGACATGACGGACGTGGACGCGGTGCTCGCGGCCATCCACTGAGCGATGTCCCGGCGCTCGCTACGCTGGACCGATGAGCATCGACACGTCCCACTCCGCCGTGCAGGCGGTCGAACGCGAGCTTCGGGCGCACGGTATCCAGGGCGAGGTGCGCTGGCTCGATGAGGCGACGCCGACGGCAGCGGCCGCCGCTGAGTCGATCGGCACCGTGGTGGGCGCCATCGCGAACTCGCTCGTGTTCACGCTCGACGGCCAGCCCGTGCTGGTCATGACCTCCGGCGGGCACCGCGTCGACACGGCCTACCTGGGCGAGCGGCTCGGCGGCACGCTGAAGCGGGCTTCCGCCGAGACCGTCCGAGAGGCGACGGGACAGGTGATCGGGGGAGTGGCACCGACCGGGCATCCTGCACCGCTGCGCACGTGGGTCGACACCGCTCTGAAGGCGTACCCCGAGATCTGGGCTGCAGCGGGGCATCCGCACACCGTGTTCCCGCTCACGTACGACCAGCTGGTGCTGCTCACCGGCGGCACCGAGGTCGAGGTCGAGCCCGCGGCTCAGGCATCCTGCGGGTAGATGATCGCTTTCACCGCGGTCGGGTCGGCTGCTCCGATCGCGAGGGCTTCGGCCGTCTGCGCGAGCGTGAAGCTGTGCGTGTGAACGCCGGTCAGGTCGACGCGTCCCGACGAGATGAGCGCGATGCCGAGCGGCCAGGTGTTCTGGTACCGGCTCACCATCGAGATCGTGATCTCGTTCCAGTTCAGCGTGTGCAGCGGCAGGTCGGCGTTCTGCTTCGCGATGCCGATCACTGCGGCACGACCAGCGGGACCGAGTCGGGACAGGCCGTCCGCCAGCACACCCGGCGCTCCGGAGCACTCCAGCAGCACATCGAACGTACGCGATGAGCGGTCGGCACCGCTGAGTTCCACTTCGAAGCCGTGCTTGCTCGCCAGTTCGAGCCGCGGCTGGACCACATCGGTGATCGTCACCGTTCGGGCGCCGAGGGCACGTGCCGCCTCCGCTGCGAGCAGCCCCACCGGGCCGGCGCCCGTGACGAGCACGTCGTCGCCGGGGCGCAGACCCGCGCGCTGGCATCCCCAGAGCCCGACGGAGAGGGGCTCGACGATGGCGCCCTCTTCGAACGTCATGGAGTCCGGCATCACGAACAGAGTGCGAGCATCGATGGCGAGTCGCTGCACGAGCGCGCCGTCCACGGGCGGGGTGGCGAGGAACCGCAGGCTCGGACACAAGTGATAGCGGCCGGCACGGCACTGGGCGCACGTCCAGTCCGGCACGCTCGGCTCGATGGCCACGCGATCACCCGGCACCACGTTCGTGACGCCTTCGCCGACGGCGATGACCTCGCCGGACACCTCGTGTCCGAGGATGAAATCGCCCTCCACGACGTACGGGCCGATGCGTCCGTACCTGAAGAACGCCACGTCGGACCCGCAGACGCCGACCGCGCGGATCGCGACCACCGCCTCGCCGGGCCCTGGCTCGGGCTCGGTCCTCTCCTGCAGCTGGATCGTTTCAAGCGCGGTCATCACAGCGGCGAGGTTCGTCATGCCGCCTCCTTCGAGTCGGTGTTGGTGTTGGGGTCGAGTCCGTGGCGGTCAGATCCGCGCACCGCCGCGGTGCAGTTCGAGGTGCTCGAGGTAGACCTCGGCGTTGCGACGGATGCCCGCCACCTCCTCGTCGCTCAGCTCGCGTCGCACCTTAGCGGGCACGCCCGCCACCAGCGATCGCGGCGGCACGATCGTTCCCGCCGTGACCAGGGCGCCGGCAGCGACGAGCGATTCGGCGCCGATCACCGCACCGTTCATGACGGTGGCGTGCATGCCGATCAGCACGTCGTCTTCGATCGTGCAGCCGTGCAGAACGGCGTTGTGTCCGACCGACACCCCGGCGCCGAGCGTGAGCGGGAAGCCGGTGTCGACGTGGCAGGAGCAGTTGTCCTGGATGTTCGACCGCTCGCCGATGACGATAGGTTCGTTGTCCGCTCGCAGCACCGCGTTGTACCAGACGCTCGCACGTTCGTGCAGCGTGACGGCGCCGATCAGGTGCGAACCCGGCGCGGACCAGGCGGACTCGGCCACCTCGGGCCGCGGCCGGTCGGGAAGTGCGGTGAGGCGGGCATCCTGATGCGCGGTCATGATGCGATTATGCCTGCTCAGTTCCTCCGACCGCCGAGACGGCGGTCGGCGCTGGCGTCGCGGCGGAGGCCAGAAAAGGCCTCCGCTTATAGCTCCAGCGCGCCGCGATTGGTCGCGCGAAGCCCCCGCCGACGGCACCACCGCGAACAGATCGGGCTGGGTGTAGCCGTGCTCGGCGAACGCCGCGTCGACGGACGCCTCCACCTGCGACACGAGTTCGTGCGGCACCAGCGCGATCGCCGACCCGCCGAAGCCGCCGCCGGTCATCCGTGCGCCGATCGCACCGTAGTTCTGCGAGATCTCGACGGCGAGGTCGAGCTGCGGAACGGACACCTCGAAGTCGTCGCGCAGCGAGCGATGCGAGGCATCCATCAGGTCGCCGATGGCCCGCGGACCCTGCTCGCGCAACGTGCGCACCGTGTCGAGCACCCGCTGGTTCTCGGTGACGACGTGACGCACCCGGCGGAACGTCTCGCCGTCGAGCACCTCACGCGCCCGCGGAAGGTCCGCGATCGACACCTCCCGCAGCGACTCGACGCCGAGCGTCCTCGCGCCCGCTTCGCAGGATGCTCGCCTCGCGGCATATCCGCCGTCCGCGTGCTCGTGCTCAACCTTCGTGTCGATCACGAGCACCTCGAGTCCCGCCTCGTCGAACCCGAGCGGGATGACGTCGGTCTCGAAGCTGCGGCAGTCGATGAAGATGCCGCTGTCGGCCTGGCCGAGCAAGGAGGCCGACTGGTCGAGGATGCCCGTCGGAGCGCCGACGACCTCGTTCTCGGCGATGTGGCCGGCTTTGACGAGGGTCTTGCGGTCCAGGTCGAGCCGCCAGACGTCGTTGAGAGCGACGGCCGCCGCTGACTCGATGGCGGCCGACGACGACAGGCCTGCCCCCACCGGCACAGCGGAGTCGAGGTAGAGGTCGAAGCCGGGGACGGCGTCGAGGTCCGCACCCAGCTGGCCCAGCGCCCAGGCCACACCGAGCGGGTAGTTCTGCCAGCCGCGCTCGCCGCCAGGGCCGAGGTCGGAGAGCGACGTCTCCACGACGTGATCGGAGAACGATGACGCGACACGGATCGCCCGGTCATCGCGCAGTGCGAGCGCACCGATCGTCCGCCGGTCGATGGCGAACGGGAACACGAATCCGTCGTTGTAGTCGGTGTGCTCACCGATCAGGTTCACGCGTCCCGGCGCCGACCAGACGCCCTGCGGAGCGTGCCCGAACAGTTCCGTGAAGCGCGCGCGAGCCGCCGCGCGGAGGTCGGTCATACCGGGTTCTCCTTGTCTGCCAGCGCGATCGCCGCGCGCAGCGATTCCGCCTGCCGTTCGGGTGGCACGTCGCCGACCCACGCGCCCATGGCCGCTTCACTCCCGGCCAGGAACTTCAGCTTGTCGGCAGCGCGGCGCGGCGAGGTGAGCTGTAGGTGCAGGCGCACGTCATCGCGGTGCACGTTCACCGGTGCCTGGTGCCAGGCAGCGATATAGGGGGTTGGGGCGTCGTAGAGCCGGTCGACGCCGCGCAGCAGGCGCAGATAGAGCGTCGCGAGCTCGTCGCGCTCGACATCCGTCGTCGCGGCGAAGTCGGGCACCTGCCTGTGCGGCACGAGGTGCACCTCGATGGGCCACCTGGCCGCGAACGGAACGTACGCGCTCCAGTGCGCGCCGGCCAGGAGCATCCGCTCGCCGGCACGCTCGAAGTCCAGGATGTCGCCGAACAGCGTCGGCCCGTACGACTCCACCGAGGCGAGCAGCCGCTGCGTGCGCGGCGTGACGTAGGGGTAGGCGTAGATCTGACCGTGCGGATGCCCGAGGGTCACGCCGATCGCCTCGCCCCGGTTCTCGAAGGGGAAGACCTGCTGGATGCCGTCCATGGCCGACAGCGCGGCAGTGCGGTCCGCCCACGCCTCGATGACGGTGCGAGCCCTGGATGCCGGGATGCTGCCGAACGCACCGGTGTGCTTCGAGCTGAAGCACACCACCTCGCACCGGCCGACAGAGGTGCGCACTCGCCCGATACCGACCTCCGCCAGGTCGGCAAGGCTGCGCGGCGCATCCGGATCGTCCAGTGCAGGGCCGAACGAGGGGGACCGGTTCTCGAAGACGGCGACGTCGTAATCGCTGGGGATCTCGGACGGGTTGCCGGGGGACTGCGGCGCGAGCGGGTCCAGCTCCGCCGGCGGGAGCACCACCCGGTTCTGCCTCGCGGCGGCGATGGAGATCCAGTCGCCGGTCAGCGGGTCCTGACGCATGCGCGCCGTCTGCGGTCGAGGATCGAGCTCGCGGAGGTCGGGCGCGCGATCGGCCGGCAGCGTGCTGTCGGCGTCATCGAAGTAGATGAGCTCACGCCCGTCGGCGAGCCGGTGCTCGCGTTTCGTGATGGTGCCCACACGACGACCCTACCTTACGGATTGACAACCAATCAAAAGCAAACGTAAGTTGCTCCTGTGGCGGACGTTCCCACCTCGATCACCGGTGCCGTACCCGATGCCGGTGCGCCGGCGACCATCAGGCGTCAGCGCATGCTCGGCCTGATCGGTGATCGCGGCTTCGTGCGCGTCAGCGAGCTCAGCGACACATTCGGCGTCTCCGAGGTGACCGTGCGTGCGGATCTCGCGGTGCTCGAGGGGACACAGGGCATCCGCCGCGTGCACGGCGGAGCGATGCCGCGAGTGACCGGACCGCTGCACGAACGCTCGTTCGAGGAGGCTCTGCAGAGCTCCGCCGACGAGAAGCTGTCGATCGCCCGGCGGGCCGTCGAGCTCGTCGAGCCCGGCATGAGCGTCATCGTCGACGTGGGCAGCACGTGCATGGCGCTGGCCAGGGAGCTGGCGCGACGCGAAGACCTGTACGACGTGACGGTCATCACGAACGGCCTGACGATCGCGCTCGAGTTGGAGAACGCCGTTCCGCGCATGCAAGTGATCGTCACCGGTGGCACTCTCCGGCCGCTGCAGCACTCGCTCGTGGCACCGCTGGCCTCGCTCATGTTCGCGCACGTGCACGCCGACCTCGCGTTCATCGGCTGCAACGGAGTGGATGCCCGCGCCGGCGTCACCAACATCAATCTGCCGGAGGCGGAGCTGAAGCGGGAGATGGTGCAGGCATCCGCTCGCGCCGTCGTACTCGCGGACGGATCGAAGGCCGGACAGGTGCACCTGGGCCGCATCGGCGAGCTGGCGGACTTCGAGGCCGTCTACCTCGGTGCCTCAGCGGATGCCCGTGCGCTGCGGGCCCTCCGCGCGGCGCACGCCCGTGTCGTGCGCGCCTGACGACCGGGCGGGCCGCGGCCTACGCTGGGAGGATGCGCGCTCCCACCGGTGACCAGTACGAGCTCACGTGCGAAACGCCCGACGGGCAGGCCAGGGCGGTGATCACACAGGTGGCCGCCGGCATCCGCTCGTACGCGGTCGGCGGTGTGGACGTCACGGAGCCGTTCGACGAATCCTCGACCCCGCCGGGCGGCTGCGGCATCGTTCTCGTGCCGTGGCCGAACCGGGTCAAGGATGCCACGTGGTGGTGGCGCGACGAGTCCGGCTCGGTCACCGAGCAGAAGCTCGCGGTCACGGAGCCGACGCGCGGCAACGCCATCCACGGCCTGCTGCGCTACTCGCCATACCTGCTCGTGATGCGCACGAAGGACTCCGTCACGCTCTCGGCCACCGTCTACCCGCAGCTCGGGTATCCGTTCCTGCTC
This sequence comes from Humibacter sp., assembly GCF_051954055.1. Taxonomy (NCBI): domain Bacteria; kingdom Bacillati; phylum Actinomycetota; class Actinomycetes; order Micrococcales; family Microbacteriaceae; genus Humibacter; species Humibacter sp. Next base: position 88,556 of record NZ_JBQCIE010000122.1, read on the forward strand.
GACACGACGGTGCGGTACGCCCTGAGCGCCGAGGGCCTCACGGTCGAGCACACGATCGTGAACGCGGGAACGCGCGATGCGCCGGTGGCAGTCGGTGCCCATCCATATCTCAAGGTCGGCGGCGTCGACACGGCGGACCTCGTGCTGCGCCTGGATGCCTCAACGCACTTCGAGGTCGACGAGCGCATGAATGTGGTCGACGAGCATCCGGTGGAGGGCACCGAGTACGACCTGCGGGACGGACGCAGGGTGGGCGACCTCAAGCTGGACGACGGGTTCGGCGGCGTGCAGCACGAGGCGGGCCGAGCCGAGCACTCGCTCACGGCACCGGACGGTCGCTCGGTCACGCTCTGGGGCGACGAGTCCTTCGGCTTCGTGCAGGCGTTCACGAATCGGTCGTTCTCCGCGCTCCCGAGCGGCAGCGTCGCGGTGGCGGTAGAGCCGATGACGGCGCCCGCGAACGCGCTTAACTCCGGACAGGCTCTGCGGTGGCTGAGCCCGGGGGAGACCTTCAAGGCGCGCTGGGGAATCTCGCCGCAGCTGACACCTGCCTAACAGCGCAATCCGAAATAAAGACAGCTACCACCAAAATAGAGTTAACCTCTATGTGGAGGTGACTGTCATGAGTGTGGAACGCCGCAGGTGGTGGGCACTGATCGCGGTGAGCCTGAGCGTGCTCGCGGTCGGCATAGATGGAACGGTCTTGTCGATAGCGTTGCCGACACTCGCCGGGGTGCTGCACGCTTCCGAGTCGCAGCTGGAGTGGTTCTCGGCGGGCTATCTGCTCATGCTCGCCGCGGCCGTGCTGCCTGTCGGCCTGTTCGGCGACCGGTTCGGGCGCAAGAAGGTGCTGCTCGCCTCCCTTCTCGTATTCGGAGCAGGATCTGCTCTCTGCGCGTACTCGACCACAGCCGAGGAGTTCCTGATCGCGCGGCTCGTCATGGGCGTCGCAGGAGCCGGCGTTGCGGTCATGGCGCTGTCGGCGGTCACGGTGTTCTTCGACGAGGCAAGTCGCCCGAAGGCCGTCGGAGTCTTCGCGGCGGCGAACTTCCTCTCCCTTCCGCTGGGACCGATCGTGGGCGGCTGGATGCTCGCCAACCTGTGGTGGGGCTGGGTGTTCCTGCTCAATGTGCCCGTCGTCGTGATCGGCCTGCTCGCGGTGCTGCTGCTCATCCCCGAGTCGCGATCGGACTCGGCCGGGGAACGCTCGCGCCTCGACGTGGTAGGCATCCTCGCCTCGGCCGCCGGCCTCGTCGTCTTCACCTACGGGATCATCGCGGCCGGTCAGCACGGCTGGACGGATGCGACGGCCGTGGCTTCCCTCGCTGTCGGGCTGGTGGTGCTGGCCGCCTTCGTGCTCTGGGAGATCATGCTCACCAGGTGCGGCGGCGCGCCGCTCGTCGACACGCGCCTGTTCCGCTCGCGGGCGTTCACTGGCGGCGCGACCCTCGCCGGAGTCGCTGGCATGGGCATGGTCGGGCTGCTGTTCGTCATGCCGCAGTTCTTCCAGGCGGTACAGGGCGTCGACGTGTTCGTCTCCGGGCTGCGCCTGCTGCCGTTCGTGGGCGGCATGCTGATCGGCGCGCTGCCCGCCGGTCGTATCAGCGCGAAGATCGGATACAAGACGACCGTGGCGCTCGCGTTCCTCGTGATCGCAATCGGATCGGTGCTGGGCTCCTATACCGTTCGGTCCACTGGTGAGGTGTACATCGCGATCTGGATGGCCGTCGTCTGTGCGGGCGCCGGGCTCGGGCTCACCGCCTCGATGTCAGCGGCGGTGTCGCAGTTGACGGCCGAGCGCAGCGGAATCGGCTCCGGTATCGTGCAGGCGCTGCAGAAGACCAGCGCTCCGCTCGGCACGGCCATCCTCGGGAGCGTCGTCGCCGCGGTGTACACCGCTGAGCTGGCGAAGCCGCTCTCGGCGATTCCGGCGCTCGCCGCGGACCCGAGTGCGGCATCCGTCGTGAAGACCAGCGTCTATGCGGGAGCGACCATGGCGGCCAAGCTGCACTCGCCCGAACTCGCCGATGCGGTGCGTACGGCTTTCACGCACGGCATGAGCGTCTCCCTGCTCGTCTCCGCCGGCATCGCGGTGATCGGGGCCATCATGGCTGTGGTGATCCTTCCACGCAGGGCAAGGGACGGCGCGGCCGGATCAGCCGACGAGACCCCGACCGGAAGGGCCGCATATGCCGAACCGAACGGATGACCCGGCGAAACCTGGGCTCCGTGAGCGCAAGAAGGCGCGCACACGGGCATCCATCCAGTCGCACGCGCTTCGACTGTTCACACAACAGGGTTACGAGGCCACGACGATAGATCAGATCATCGACGCCGCTGAGGTGTCGGAGAGCACATTCTTCCGCTACTTCCCGACCAAGGAATCGGTCGTGCTCTTCGACGAGTTCGACCCGCGGATCGTCGCTGCATACAACGCGCAGCCCGCCGAGCTGTCGCCGATCGCAGCGATGCGGGCGGCGATGCGAGAAGCGCTGAGGGGATTGACCGACGAGCAGAGGCAGGAGCAGCGTGAACGGCTGCCCCTGATGCTCGGAGTTCCGGCCCTGCGTGCGGCGATGCTCGACCAGTTGTCGCAGGGAATGCTCTTGCTGTCCGAAGCGATCGCGCGACGTTCGGGGCGGCCGGCCGACGACTTCCAGGCGCGCACTGTCGCAGGCGCGATCGTGGGCTGCATGTTCGCCGTGCTGGGCGAGCTGATGGATGACCCGGACCGGGACATGTTCCAACTGATCGATGAGGCGTTCGCGTACCTGGAGAACGGACTCGACCTGTAGGGATGCCTACTTCGGGGCGACCGCGTTCGCCTTGATCACCGAGCGGTACCACCCGAAGCTCTTCTTCGGGGTGCGCTTCTGAGTGGGGTAGTCCACGTTCACGAGCCCGAAGCGCTGTGTGTAGCCCTCGGCCCACTCGAAGTTGTCCAGCAGTGCCCACACGTAGTGGCCCTCGAGCGGGACGCCCGCTTCGATCGCTCGTGCCGCCTGCTGGAAGTGCGAGCGCAGGTAGTCGATGCGCTTCGTGTCGTTCAGGCCGTTCTGCATCGGGTCGTCCGGGATGCCGTTCTCGGTGATCACGAGCGGCACGCGCTTGTAATCGCGCTTCAGGCGGGTGAGCAGCTCATAGAGTCCCGGCGCCCAGATCTGCTGCCAGTTCGCCGCCGACGTCTGGTGGATCTGCACCATCTGCCCGTTCAGGTCGACACCGGCGACGCCGTAGTAGTTCACGCCGAGCACACCGATGGGAGAGGAGATCGTCTTCAGGTCGCCACCCTGCACGAGTGCGGCGAACCGGTCGGGGTCGGCCGGGAGCTGCCCGTTCTCGGTGCCGATGGCATCCGTGGGGTAGCTGCCCTTCAGCACCGGATCCAGGAACAGTCGGTTCTGCACGGCATCCACGTTCTTCGTCGGCAGCTTCGCCGCCGGATCCGTTGCGCTCACCGGCGTGAGGTTGAGCACCGGGCCGACCCGGCCGGCCACGCCGTTCGCGCCGAACGACTGCACGGTGAGCCCGTGCGCGAGCAGCTGGTGGTGCACGGTCGCCGCCGCCTGGTTCGGGTCCATGATCCCCGGCGCGTGACTGCCGTACCAGTAGCCGTTGAACGCCTGCGTCTTCGGCTCGTTCAGCGTGTACCAGTCGGCGCCGACGTCCTTGAACGCGGCGAACACGATGTCGGCGTAGTCGGCAAACCGGTTTGCGGTGTCACGCAGCGGCCAGCCACCGGCATCCTGCAGCGGTTGCGGCAGGTCCCAGTGGTAGAGCGTGATCGCCGGTCGGATGCCCCGCTCGGCGAGCCCGTCGATGAGCTGCTTGTAGAAGTCGAGGCCCTTCTGGTTCACCGCACCGGAACCAGTCGGCTGGATGCGCGGCCAGGCGAGCGAGAATCGGTACCCGCCGACTCCGAGAGACTTCAGCAGGTCGAAGTCAGTGCGCCAGCGGTGGTAGTGGTCGTCGGCGACGTCACCCGTCGAGCCGTCTGCGATCCGTCCCAGTCCCGCCTGGGAGAACGTGTCCCAGATGGACGGACCGCGGCGTCCACGTTCCACGCGCCCTCGATCTGGTACGCGCTCGTGGCGGCACCCCACACGTATCCCTTCGGAAAGCGCATGGGAGACGCTGGAGGACTCCAGGATGCCTTCGCGCGGGTCGATGGCGTGCAGCCGGCGAGCGCCGCGGTCGTGAGACCGCCCGCCGCCACGGCGCCTGCCGCGCCCAGGAACTGTCGTCTGCTCGGCATACTGGTCAGCCCTCGTCGATGCCTTCGATCACCGAGTTCCGCGGTTTCAGCGAGCCGCCGGTGGCGAGCTTCATGTGGTCGCTGTTCAGGTCGATTGCCAGCTCCGTTCCGCCGGCGCTCCCGTACTCGTGCTGGTAGCTGCGCCAGCTGGAGCCGCGCACCTCGCGCTCGAAGCCGGTCTCCATGAGCAGCAGCAGCTCGAAGGCGGCGCGGTCGACGCGGGAGCCGAGGGCGTTGTCCTGCCAGTCCTCAGTCGCCGCGAACACCGAGGTGGGAACGCTCAACGCACGAAGGTAGGCGAACAGTGACCGCATCTGCTCGTCGACGACGAGGGCGTGCCGTGCGGTTCCCGCGGTCGCCGCGAGCGCGACGGGCTTGGCGATCAGCAGGTCGTTGTCCAGCACCTGAAAGAACGAGCTGAACAGGCCGCTCGGGCCGGCCTTGTACACCGGCGTGCTCGCTACGATGCCGTCCGCCTCGCGCAAGGCGTCGACCGCCGCGGTGAATCGAGGTCCCAGCAAGCCGGATGCCAGCGCGCCCGACAGCTCGGGCAGCAGCTCCCGCAGATCCACCGTGGTGATCCGCACGGAGTGCCCTCGGCGCTCCGCCGTCTCCCGAACCGACTGGGCGATGCGGTCGCCTAGCAGCTTCGTCGACGACGGATCGCTGATTCCGGCGTTCACCACGGCGAGACGGAACGTCTTGCCCTGTTCGTTCTGCTGACCGTGCTCGAAAGGCTGCGACGGTGTCATGTCAGTCCTCCTCGAACGGCGAGGCCGCGACGGAGTCGGTGTCCTGGTACGGCGAACCGCCCGTCACGTTGTCACCGCGGTTCGCGTTCGGCCGGGGCTGCCGGGGCTCGGCGTCGCCGTACTTGGCCTTCACCAGGCTCGCGTGAGTCGGGGCATCCGGAACCTCGGGATCGCGCAGCGACTCGAATTCCCGGCGCAGCACGGGAACCACCTCGCCACCGAGCAGCTCGAGCTGGTCGAGCACCTTGCCGAGCGGCAGGCCCGCGTGATCGACGAGGAAGAGCTGGCGCTGGTAGTCGCCGACGTAGTCGCGGAAGCCCAGCGTCTTGTCGATGACCTCCTGCGGCGATCCGACAGTGAGTGGCGTGCTCTCGGTGAACTGCTCCATGGACGGGCCATTGCCGTACACCGGCGCCTCGTCGAAGTACGGACGGAACTCGTCGCGGGCATCCTGCGAGTTCTTCGCGATGTAGGTCTGACCGCCGAGCCCGACGATGGCCTGCTTTGCGCTGCCATGGCCGTAGTGCTCGAAGCGCTGCCGGTAGAAATCCACCATGCGCTGGGTGTGCTCCTTCGGCCAGAAGATGTGGTTCGCGAAGAATCCGTCGCCGTAGTAAGCGGCCTGCTCCGCGATCTCCGGAGTGCGGATAGAGCCGTGCCAGACGAACGGCGGCACGTCGTCGAGCGGGCGCGGCGTCGACGTGAAGCCCTGCAGCGGTGTGCGGAAGTGTCCCTCCCAGTCCACGACGTCTTCGCGCCAGAGGCGGTGCAGCAGATTGTAGTGCTCGAGTGCGAGCGGAAGGCCCTGGCGGATGTCTTGACCGAACCACGGATACACGGGGGCGGTGTTCCCACGTCCGAGCATGAGGTCCATGCGGCCCTTCGACAGGTGCTGCAGCATCGCGTACTCCTCAGCGATGCGCACCGGATCGTTCGTTGTGATGAGCGTCGTCGAGGTCGTCACTATCAGTCGCTTCGTGAGGGCCGAGATGTGCGACAGCAGGGTCGTGGGGGATGAGGAGAAGAACGGCGGGTTGTGGTGCTCGCCGATGGCGAAGACATCCAGCCCCACCTCCTCGGCCTTGACCGCGAGCTGCACCGTGGCGTCGATGCGCTCGGCCTCACTGGGCGTGACGCCCGTCGTCGGGTCGCGCGTGATGTCGCTGACCGAGAAGATTCCGAACTGCATCGGGATGACCCCTTCCAGATGGACCGGTCGTACGGCCCGACTATCGATGTATGCGTTTGCATATATACCGAACGCACCATCCTCTGCAATCATTCCCGGCTCCGGCAGGAACCGCACGAGTTCTGGTGATCACGCGTCAGGGGTTGACCGGCCGTTCGGCACTACTGGCGTCGATAGACATCGCCTCGGAGCGCCAGTTGCGACCCATGCGTTCATACGTCACGATCGCGTGGCAGTTCCGACATCGCACGTCGCACTTCTCGATCTCCTTCATCACGATCGACTCGCTGAAACCAAGGTCGACGAGCTTCATGACCGCTTCCCGTTTGACCTCGCCGGGTCGGTGATCGAAGTCGAGCAGCCGCAGATCCGTCACCCCGCAGTCGACGCATGGATGCGTGCGCAGGTACTCGGCGACGAACCGCTGAAGCGCCTTACGGCGCTGCTTCTTTCGTGCGCCGATCACCTGAATGTGCTTCTCCCGGTTCTCCGCGTAGTAGCGTCGCGCGGCCGCCCGGTTGCACTCCTTGCAGGTGTTCTGCAGGCCGTCAGGGCTTCGCGCTCGCCGGTTGAATTCCGAGAGTGCCCTAGACTCGGAACACGTTCCGCACACCTTGCGCGGCTCTGTGTCACGCCCCCGTAGCTCAGAGGCAGAGCAACCGGCTTTTAACCGGTGGGTCGAGATATCGTAATTCTCCGGGGGCACTGTCTTCGGGTCGCCCGACATGTCCGTCGCCACGAAAGTTCCTTCGTTTGTCGTCCCCGATGGAACGACGTTAGCGCTCACCTCTGACAGAGCGGCAGCGGACGTCAGTCGGGCGGACGCGCGGCAGAAGTAAAGGCGGACGCCGCGACATCTGTCTGCAACGCCCGCCTTAGTCGGTGGGGAACACGCGGCCCGTCAGGCGCGCCTGCTCCCTGTGAGGGCCCGGATGATCCAGGCGATGATGGCCAGCAGCAGGAGAACGATTCCGACCCACAGCAGCCAGTTGACCGCCGAGACGAAGCCACCCGTGAAGAGCAGTATGACGGCGATGATGACCACGATGATCAGCAGGATGTTCATGACGCTTCACCCTATCGTCGGCCCTCATCCGGGGGTAGACCCTTGACATCCGCACTCCGCCTGCATCCACGCGGCAGATGCGGAATCCTTGAGGGGTGACCGATTCGAGCCGCCCGTACCACAAGCCGACGAAGCTCCCCGGCTTCCGGTTCGACGACCTGCACGGGGCAGACGACCCGGCCAAGACGAGTCGCGTGGCGCACGAGACCGCGGCGGCGCTGCTCGAGAGGGTGCGCAGGCATCCGGACCCGGAGATCGTCTCACGCCTGGTTTCGTACACCGACGACAACGGCATCGACGCGATCGCCGAGCTGTGGTCGCGTGCCGCGGCGCACAGCCTGCCGGGCGCGCTGTGGCGCATCTACCTTCTGCGGCTGGCGATCCGTGAGGATCCGCACGCGACCAGCCTGCAGTTCCAGCGTGGAACCGAGGTGCTCCAGTCGATCGACCCCGTCGTGGCGGGCGCCGAGACGCCGACCGGGCCGAGCGAGATCATCGATCTGGCCGATCGCATCCTTCGCGGTGTCTTCGAGGGCGACTTCGCCGTCGCGCTCGAACGCGCTGCGGCCTTCTGCCGTGTCAGCGCTGCCGGGTGCACGAGCCTCGCCGACGACGCGGATCCGACCGAGCCCGAGCGCGCGAGCCTGCTGACGAGGCGAGCCTTGCGCTTCTCGGAGTTTGCGGCCGAGCTCACGGCTGCTGCACGCCTCTGGCGCAGCGACTCACTGGAGTGAACCGGGCAGCGTGAAGCGTGATTCGAGCATTCGAATCAGGTCAGAAGCTGTTCAGTGCCGCAGCCACGCTCTCGGCGTAGAGAATCCCGCCCTGCGACCCGGGATGGATGCCGTCGGGCGACAGTAGCTCCGGATGAGCCGCGATCGCGTCGTGCCAGTCCGCGAGGGTGGTGGTCTGCGGATGCGATGCGACGAATGCTCCGAGATCGCCGTTCACCTCGCCGAGCCATGGGCGATCCGCGTAGATGTTCACGAACACGATGCGACGGTCGGGGCCGACGGCTTGCAGATCGCGGTCCAGAGTGCCCGTCCCGAGGTATCCGTTCGTCCCGAGGCCGATGATGACGGTGTGGCGGAGCGTTCCGTCGGCGGCCTTCTGTTGCAGAAGGGCGGGCGCATCCCTCGGGGAGCGCGAGACCACGGCGTCGATGCTGATCCCCGGGAACGCGCGGAGCAGAGCGGGCGCAGAGGCGAGCATGACCGAATCGCCGATCGCCGTGATGTCGCTTCCGTCGCGCGGTGGCGGGGCGACCACGGGTGCCGAAGCCGGAGACGCGGCCGGAACCGACGCGCTGGGCGTCGGTGATGGCGTCGGCGTCGGGCCCGGCGATGCCGGAGCGCCTTCCGCATGGGTGGAACGCACAGCGTGCGACGGCGCTGGCGCCTGGTGCTCCGCCTGCTCGATCGCGCGCCGACCGGCCGCAACCTGTTGCTCGGCGGCCGTTCCGCTCATCCCCTCGACGGCCGCCGCGGACGTGCCGACCACACTGACCAGCAGCGCAGCACACGCCACGCAGGCGGCGCCGAAGAGCGCCGGTCGGGCACGGGATGTTCTCGTGAACGGTCCGACGAGCGTGCGGAAGCCACGCCGCCGGATGGGTGTCTCGACGAATCGGTACGACAGCGCGGTGGCGACGGCGCTGATCGCCAGCGCGATCGACGGCACCGCCCAGGACGTGGAGCCTACGGACACCGCTGACGCGATGGCGCCGACGAGAACGAGCACGGGCCAATGCCAGAGGTACAGACCGTACGAGCGAACCCCGATGGCACGTAGCGGTCGCACATCCAGGGCCGTACCGAGCGCCGAGGCCGGCCTCGTCGCCGCCCACACCACGACGACTGCCAGCACGGAGACGAGCGCCAGGCCGCCGTCGTAGTTGAAGGCGTCGCGGTCGTGCACGAACACCGCGTAGGCGGCGAGACCGATCAGGGCGAGAACGCCGACCACCGGTGCCGAGCGTCGGGCTAGGCGTTCGGCGGCCGTCTCCTGCCCATACAGGTCCCAGCGTCGCGCCCGATCGAGCGCGAACGCCAGGCCGGCTCCAAGCGCGAGCCCGAAGAAGTGAGTGTTGGTGCCGTAATAGACACGGCTGGGGTCCGCTCCCGGTCTATACAGAACCGCCATGGTGGCGATGGATGCCAGGGCCAGCACGAGAGGCGCGGTAGCGCGACCGCGGCGCGGCATCCACGCCACGAGGGCCAGCACGATCAGCGGCCAGACCAGGTAGAACTGCTCCTCGACGGCCAGCGACCACAGGTTGCGGAAGAGCTGAGGCGAGCCCTGTGCGAAGTAGCTCTGATCCAGTGCGATGTACACCCAGTTGCTGCTGAACGTCAGCGCTCCGGCCAGTTGCGAGCCGATGTGCGCGAGCACGTCGCGCCCTATGAACAGGGCGGCGGTGCAGCACGCGAGCACGAGCACGACGAGGGCGGGAAGAAGGCGTCGAGCCCTGCGCATCCAGAACGATCGCATCCGTTCGCGACGTCCGAGGGATCCGATGAGCAACGAGGTGATGAGGAAGCCGCTGATCACGAAGAACACGTCGACGCCGATGAAGCCGCCGGGAAGCGCGGTGGGCACGTAGTGATAGGCGATGACAGCGAGCACGGCCAGCGCACGCAGCCCGTCGAGTCCAGGCAGGCGCGCAGGTGCGGTCGCGGCGGGCGGCACCGGCGACGAGATCGGGAGTCGGGTGTGCGGAGACATCGGGCTGTGAGTGTAACCCGTGCGCAGCGCTGCCGACCGCAGACCCTGCGGGCGGGAATACCCGCCGTGCCAGTTCGTTACACTCGTATGGCCGGGCCGCAGTAACCCCGGGCTCCATCATTCGCCGCTTCGAGCGGCCTCGCGCCGAGAGGCGTTCTGCGGCCCGGCATCATCGTGTTCGCTACCCGAAGCGACCGGACACGTAGTCCTCCGTCGCCTGCACCGACGGCTTCGTGAAGATCGTGGCAGTGTCGTCGTACTCGATGAGCTTGCCCGGCTTGCCGGTGCCGGCGATGTTGAAGAACGCCGTGCGGTCCGACACCCGCGTCGCCTGCTGCATGTTGTGGGTGACGATGACGATCGTGTACTCCTTCTTCAGCTCCTCGATGAGGTCCTCGATGGCGAGCGTCGAGATCGGGTCGAGGGCCGAGCAGGGCTCGTCCATCAGCAGGATGTCCGGAGAGACCGCGATCGCCCGTGCGATGCACAGCCTCTGCTGCTGGCCTCCGGACAGGCCGGAGCCGGGGAGGTGCAGACGGTCCTTCACCTCGTTCCACAGGTTCGCGCCCTGGAGGGACTGCTCGACGAGGTCGTCCTGGTCGGTCTTCGACATGCGCCGGTTGTTCAGCTTGACGCCGGCGAGCACGTTGTCGCGGATCGACATCGTGGGAAACGGGTTCGCGCGCTGGAACACCATGCCCACTTGACGCCTGACCAGCACCGGGTCGACACCCGGAGCGTAGAGGTTGTCGCCGTCGATGAGCACTTCACCCTCCACGTGCGCGCCTGGGATCACCTCGTGCATGCGGTTCAGGGTGCGCAGGAAGGTGGACTTGCCGCACCCGCTCGGCCCGATGAACGCCGTCACGGTGCGCGGCTCGATCGTCATGCTCACGCCCTCGACGGCGAGGAAATCGCCGTAGTACACGTTGAGGTCGTTCACGTTGATGCGCTTGGACACCTTGCTTTACCTTTCCTGCGGATGCCGTCGGGCCGGCTACCGCGCACCCTTCGGTGCGAAGAACCAGGCCACGATCCTGGCCACCAAGTTGAACACGACGACGAGCAGCACCAGCAGAAGAGCGGCGCCCCACGCAGACTGATACGAAGCCGCGATGTCCTGGGTGGGGAACTTGTAACCGGTGTAAACCATCACGGGAAGCGTCTGCATGGGGCCGGAGAACGGGTCCGCGTTGAAGTTGTTCGTGAAGCTGGCGGCGATGAAGATCGGAGCGGTCTCACCGATGACGCGTGAGATCGCGAGCATGACGCCCGTGACGATTCCCGCGACGGCGGTGGGAAGAACGATTTTCGTGATCGTCGCCGATTTCGCGACTCCGAGCGCGTAAGAGGCCTCCCGCAGATCGTGAGGCACGAGCTTGAGCATCTCTTCCGTGGAACGGACCACGATCGGGATCATGAGAACCGACAAGGCGACAGAGGCCGAGAGGCCGCTGAACGCTTTCGGCCCGATGATCAGCGTGAACAGCGAGAACGCGAAGAGTCCGGCGACGATCGAGGGGATGCCCGTCATCACGTCGACCAGGAACGTGATCGTACGGGCCATCCACGACCGCGGCGTCGCGTACTCGACCAGGTAGATCGCCGTCATGATCCCGATCGGAATCGAGATCAGGGCGGCGATGCCCGTGATGATGAGGGTTCCGACGATCGACTGCAGCGCACCTTGGACGACCGTCACCTTCAGGGTCTTCGGATCGAAGATCGTCCCAGAGGAGCGGCTGATGAAGTCCCAGGTCATCGACGGCAGGCCTTTGCCGACGACCGTCAGCAGCGCGGAGACGAGCGGGATCATCGCGAGCAGGAATGCGATGACCACAAGCCCCCGGACCAGTCGGTCCGTCGCCTTGCGGCGGTTCTCGACCACCGTGGACAGCACGCCGACGCCGAGTAGATACACGACCGCGGAGAGCACCAGCCAGCCGACCAGATTGAATCCGATCATGGCGAGCACCAGGCCGCACACGAGGAGCGACGCGATCAGCGCGTAGAGCTCGAAGAACCGGGGTAGCCGCCCGGAGGTCAGCGCATTCGGGACAGGGCCTCGAGGGCTGCGCCGCCTGTCGATGGTCGTGGTCATTGCGTCACGTTCCCATCAGCCTCTTCGAGTGTGAGCTCGCCCGTTGCTGCGTCGCCCTCCGCCCGTCTCGCGGCGTCCTCGTCGCGGACCCGTACCGGGCTCTTGAGGGCATCCGTGGCCAATACCGCCGTCGGATCCGACGGCGGCGGTTGCAGGCGACGACGGCGACGCCCTGGACCGGATGATCCCGGAGCTGTGCGATCGACGATCAGCCTCGCCACCATGTTGACGCCCAAGGAGACGACGAAGAGGGCGAGACCGGTCGCGATCAGGGCGTCGCGTTGCAGCGGGTTCGACTCCGGAAAGTTCAGCGCGATGTTCGCCGCGATGGTCTGCGAGTTGGCCGTGTCGGTGATGATCTTGATCGAATAGACCAGAGCCGGCGACATGATCAGGGCGATAGCCATCGTCTCGCCGAGTGCCCGGCCGAGACCGAGCAGGGTTGCGCTGACGATGCCGCTTCTCGCATAGGGGAATACCGCAAGCTTGACCATCTCCCACTTGGTCGCGCCGAGGGCCAGCGCCGCCTCCTCGTTCAGTCGGGGCGTCTGCAGGAAGATCTCCCGGGAGATCGACGTGATGATGGGAAGGATCATCACCGCGAGCACGACCCCACCGGCGAGCATGGTCGATCCCGTCCGCGAAACAGGCCCGGCGAACAACGGGATCCAGCCGAAATACTGGCTCAACCAATCCTGGAACGGGAGCAGGAACGGGCGGATCACGAAGATGCCCCAGAGCCCGAATACCACCGACGGGACCGCAGCGAGGAGGTCGACGAGATAGCCGAGCACGGAGGCCAGTCCACGCGGAGCGTAGTGCGAGATGAAGAGCGCGATGCCGATGGCCACCGGCGTTCCCAGCACGAGAGCGATGACGGACGACCATAAAGTTCCCCACAACAGGGGTCCGACGTACGACCAGAAGGAGGAGAACCCTCTCGTCGTGCCCTCCGAGAGATCGGACGAGCTCCAGTTCGCCGCGATCGCCGGGAGCGCCTTGATGATCAGGAACAGCGCGACCCCGGCGAGGATCAACATGATCAGCGACGCCGATCCGGTGCTCAGGAAACGGAAGACGCGGTCTGCCGGACGCGATTTCGCGACGCGTGGGGACGCATCGGGGCGGGGAGACCCGCTCCCGCGGGAAGCGCCCGCCCCCGGCCGTATCCCGATGGCGTCGTCAGAGCGTGGTCGCACAGCGGTATTCTCTGTCACTTGACACTCTCAACAGTCGCGGGAACGGTCGGGAAAGCGGGCGCTCATCCGTCGGGCTACTTGACCGACTTCAGGCTCTCGGCCGCCTTCTGGATCAGCGAGTCGGGAAGAGGAGCGGAGCCGGCGTTCTTCGCGGCGACCTGCTGTCCGATCTTGCTGGCGACGAAGCCGATGTACGCCGCCGTGACCTTGCCCTGGTTCGCGTCCTTGAACGTCTTGCACAGCACGTCGTAGGACAGGAGCGGAATCGGGTACGCAGAAGCGTCATTGATCTTCGTCGTGTCGATCGCGACCGTCAGGTCGCCGGGTCCTTGCGGCGAGACGAGGCCGGAGAGCGCGAGCGACTTGGTGGCGCCGGCCGCGCTGTACTGCACGAACTTGCCGGTGTTGCCGACCTCCACCGCTGCCGTGGTCGCCTTGCCCACATCGCTCTGGTCGGCGTAGCCGATGGTCCCATTGCCGGCCTGCACAGTGTTCACCACACCGGAGCCACCCTGCTGCCCGCTGCCGACGTTGTTCGGCCACGCGGTTCCCGCATCCCAGGTCCAGATGGACGGCTGCTGCTGGTGGAGGTAGGTGGTGAAGTTGTTCGTGGTGCCGGAGCCGTCGGAACGGTGCACGACCGAGATCGGGGTGGAGGGCAACGACACGCCCTTGTTGAGCGCGGTGATCGCCGGGTCGTTCCACGTCGTGATCTGTCCGGCGAAGATCTGAGCGATGGTCTTGGAGTCCAGGTTCAGCTTGCTGACGCCGTCGAGCTTGAAGATGATGTCGACGCCTGACAGGTAGACCGGAATGTCGATGCCTCCATCAGGGCCGCAGGTCGTCTTCGCCTGCGTGAACTGGTCCGGCTTGAGTGCCGCGTCCGTGCCCGCGAAGTCGTAGCTGCCGTTCAACCAGTTGGTCACACCGCCGCCGGAGCCCTGCGACTTGTCGTAGTTGATCTTGACGTTGCCCGCCTGGGCTTGGAAGGCCGCCGTCCACGCCTGCTGCACGTTGGCCTGGGCGCTGGAACCGCCGGCAGTGATCGTGCCGGAGAGCGAACTGTAGTCGGCAGGGGCAGAGGACTTCGTTGCAGTGGTGGAGTCACCGGTACCGCCGCCGGCCCCCGAGCACGCGGAGAGCGCGAGCGCGGTGGCGAGTGCCAGGGCGCCTGCGGCGGCTGCATTCTTGAACTTCACTGTGTTCCCTTCGGATGTGGGTGACTGCCGGGCAGTCGCACGCTCACATGCCTCGTTCAGCGCGAGCGTGCATCCCTGGCGCGCGGCACGGGCCGGTGTCCGGCCCGTCAGCGACGGTATGGGCGGCACGTGACCAGAGTGCCGCGTCGTGGTGAACGAGAGGTGAACAGCGCCCGACGCTCCGAGAGAGCGCAGTGAGGGATGACGGGGCGCCTACTGCCTGGGGCTGTGCGTCTCGATCGCGATGATGCCCGAAGCCGGATTGCTCTTCGAGAGGTGCACCACCGAGTACTCGCCCACCTCGAGCGCGGCGGCATCCCTGATGTAGCTGCCCATCGTGGTGCCGGTGGCGAGCGCGATCTCGCGCAGCATGTCGGGGATCACCGGCCCGTGGCTGCACAGCACGGCCGTCTTGCGGGAGCGTACGCGCTTGCCGACCACCTCGCGGATGCCCGCCGTCGCCGTGCCCGACTCCCAGGCATCCTGCGACAGCGCGTCCGTTCTCTTCACGGTCACACCGAATGCCGCGGCAAGCGGTGCGACGGTGGCGACGCATCGCACGGCCGATGACGTGACGATGCGCTTCGGTCGCCACGCCGCGATGGTCGGAACGTTGCTGGCGGCCTGCTGCACGCCCACCTTGGTGAGCGGGCGCTGGGCATCCTTGCCGCTCCAGTGCGACCTCGAGGTGGCCTTCGCATGCCGTAGCACGACGAGCGCGAACGTCTTCGTGACGCCTTCGTCGTAGAGGGCGGCCCACTGCGCGACGATCTCCGCGTCGCGTTCGTGGCTGAGGTACTTGCGGGAGCGCTTCAGCGGCACCCACTCGATGGCGGCGATCTCGTCGTTCGGCACGAACGTCGAGGCGTGCACGGCCTTCTCACTCACCTCGGCCGCCCAGTAGTGCACGAACTTCTCGCGTCCGCTGGAGATGACATAGTTCGTGACGCCGAGCGGAACGCCCAGCGTCACCTTCAGCCCGGTCTCCTCGAGAACCTCGCGCTGCGCGGCCTGCGGAAGCGACTCGCCCGGATCGACCTTGCCCTTCGGCAGGGTCACGTCGGCGTACTTCGCCCGGTGCACGACCAGGATGTGCGGGGTGCCGTCGATGATGCGCCAGCAGACCGCCCCGCCGGCGTAGATGACCGTTTCGGTCACCGGCGGCTGCCCGAGCGCTGTCGGTGCGAGATCACCTGCATGAGCCTATTCTGCAGATCGTCCAGCGGCTGTCCATTCGCGTCCAGGCTGTGCCGCACCCAGCTGCCGTCCGAGGTGAGCCACCACGACGACGTGCGTTCGTCCATCGCGCGGTCGAACAGGTCGTCGAGCTCGGCGATGTGCGCGGGGCCGACGAGCCGCACGAGGGTCTCCACCCTGCGGTCGAGGTTGCGGTGCATCATGTCGGCGCTGCCGATGTACACCTGGGGGTCGCCGTCGTTCGCGAACGCGAAGATGCGGGAGTGCTCCAGGTACCTGCCGAGGATCGAGCGCACCCGGATGTTCGCGCTGTAGTCCTCCTGTCCGGCCTTCAGACCGCAGATGCCGCGCACCCAGAGATCCACCGGAACGCCCGCGCGGCTCGCCCGGTAGAGCGCGTCGATGATGGCCTCGTCGACGATGGAGTTCACCTTGATGCGGATGCCGCTCGGGCGCCCAGCCTCCGCGTTGGCCCGCTCGTTCTCGATCGCCTTGATGAGGCCCTTGCGCAGGTGCAGCGGGGCCACGAGAAGCCGCTTGAACTTCTTCTCGATGGCGTACCCGGAGAGCTCGTTGAACAGGCGCGTGAGGTCCTTGCCCACCTGGTCGTCGGCGGTGAGCAGGCCCAGGTCCTCGTAGATGCGCGACGTCTTCGGGTTGTAGTTCCCTGTGCCGATGTGGCTGTAGTGCCGCAGCACGCCGTTCTCCTCGCGCACGACGAGCGCGAGCTTGCAGTGCGTCTTGAGGCCGACGAGCCCGTAGACCACGTGCACGCCGGCCTTCTCGAGCTTGCGGGCCCACTCGATGTTCGCCTGCTCGTCGAACCGTGCCTTGATCTCCACCAGCGCGAGCACCTGCTTGCCGCGCTCCGCGGCGTCGATCAACGCCTCGACGATCGGGCTGTCACCGCTCGTGCGGTACAGCGTCTGCTTGATGGCCAGCACGTGGGGATCCCGTGCCGCCTGCTCCAGGAACGCCTGAACGCTCGTCGCGAACGACTCGTACGGGTGGTGCAGCAGGATGTTGCCGCGCGCGATGGAGGCGAAGACATCCGGTTTCGCGTTGGGCTCGCGGGGCATCAGCTGCGCGGGCGTCGTGGGCACGTGGTTCGGGTAATGCAGCTCAGGGCGCTCGATGCGGCTGAGCTCGAACAGCCCGCCGAGGTCGAGAGGCGCGGGCAGCCGGTAGACCTCCTGTTCGGTGATGTCGAGCTCGCGCACCAGAAGATCGAGCGTGATCGGGTCCATGTCCTGCGACACCTCGAGCCGGATCGGCGGACCGAACCGGCGGCGCAGCAGCTCGCGCTCGAGCGCCTGGATGAGGTTCTCGGTCTCGTCCTCGTCGATCTCGACATCCTCGTTGCGCGTCACCCGGAACACGTGGTGCGCCAGGACCTCCATGCCGGGGAACAGGTCGCCGAGATGGTGGGCGATCAGGTCTTCGAGCATGATGAAGCGCATCTGCCCGATCGACTCGCGCTGGTCGATGCGCACGAACCGTGGAAGCATCGTCGGCACCTTGAGCCGGGCGAACTGCTCCTTGCCCGTCTTCGAGTTGCGCACCCGGATCGCCAGGTTCAACGACAGCCCGGAGATGTACGGGAAAGGATGCGCCGGGTCGACGGCGAGCGGCATCAGCACCGGGAAGATCTGCCGCGAGAAGATCTCGCGCATCTGCTCACGGTCGGCGTCGTCGAGGCTGTCCCAGGTCGCGATCGAGATGCCGGCCTCGGCCAGCGCGGGCATCACTCCGTCGTGGTACGCCAAGGCGTGCCGCACCTGCAGCTCGTGCGCCTTCTCCGAGATGTCGGCGAGCACGTCGACCGGCGCCCTGCCGGTGTTCGTCTGCACGGCGAGGCCGGTGAGGATGCGTCGCTTCAGGCCCGCGACGCGCACCATGAAGAACTCGTCGAGGTTCGTGGCGAAGATGGCGAGGAAGTTCGTGCGCTCCAGCACCGGCACCAGCGGATCCTCGGCGAGCTCCAGCACCCGCTGGTTGAACGCGAGCCAGCTCAACTCCCGGTCGAGGTAACGGTCGGGCGGCAGGCTCGGATCGAGGTCGGGATTCCACGGCTGCTCGAAGTCGTCATCGAACTCCGGGCTCAGCCCGGTGCCGATCAGGGTGTCCTCGCCGTCCATCCACTCATCATGGCAAACCCGCCGTCGGTTGAGCTTGCTTTTTACCGCCGGCCCACCTCGTCGAAACCTCGTCGTTGAAATTGCACATCGACGGCGTCGTCGACGAAACCGAAGCGACGGTAGAGCCCGAGGGCCGGCTCGTTGTCGCCCTCCACGTAGAGGGATGCCGAGGAGCGACCCTTCTCCCGCATCCGGCGCAGGCCCTCCGCGAGCAGGAGCTTCCCTATGCCACGGCCTGCCGCGTCAGGGTCGACGCCCAGCACGTAGACCTCGCCGTCGTCCTTGTTCGGTTCGAGCTTCATCCAGTGGAAGCCGAGCATCCTGCCGGTCGTGTCCCTCGCGACGAGGAAGTCCGCCGGGTCGAACCACGCCTCCGCCTCCCGCTCGGCGAGGTCGCCCGCACTCATGCCGCCCTGCTCCGGATGCGACGCGAACGCCCGAGCGTTGAGCGCCAGCCAGTCGGAGGCATCCGTCTCGGCATCGAACTCCTGAATGCGGATGCCGTCGGCGGGCGCCGGCGAGCCCGGCAGGGTGTCCAGTGACGGCAGCCTCAGCCGCAGCAACGTGCGCACCAGGTCGAACCCGTGGCGCTCGGCGAGGGCGCGTGCCGCGGGATGGTCGCCATGGGACCAGGCCGTGACCTGCGGTTCCAGGTCGGGAAGCAACGACTCGAGCAGAGCCGTCCCGACGCCTCGCCCGCGCGCATCGGGGAGCACGACGAGGTCGAGTTCACCGTTCCCGAAGGCGGCTGCGGCGATCGCGGTGCCGCTGTCTCGTGCGAGACGCACCGACCGCCGGCCGGACGCGAGGTCGAGCCTGCTCTGCTCGTTGAACGGGTCGACGCCGTCGTGGAGCAGCGCGTTGTCGGCCACCGCAAGCGCTCCCGCGACGTCGTCGGACCTCGACGACACGCTCTCAGGCATCCTCATCGTCGACGACGTTGAACCGGTAACCCACGTTGCGCACGGTTCCGATCAGCGACTCCGAGTCGCCGAGCTTCGCGCGCAGCCGCCGAACGTGCACATCCACCGTGCGCGTTCCACCGAAGTAGTCGTAGCCCCACACCTCGCTGAGCAGCTGCTCCCGGGTGAACACCCGGGCCGGATGCGTCGCCAGGAACCGCAGCAGCTCGAACTCCTTGAACGTGAGGTCGAGCGGACGCCCGTGCACCTTCGCGGAGTAGCTCGCCTCGTCGATCGTCACCCCTGATGCCTGGATCTTGGACTGCGCCGGGTCGTTCGAGCGCCGCTCGACGGCGAGACGGATGCGTGCATCCACCTCCGCGGGCCCCGCGCCCTCCAGAATCACGTCGTCGGCGCCCCAGTCGCCCGTCACCGCCGTGAGGCCGCCCTCGGTGAGCACGAGCACGACCGGCACGGCGTTGCCCGTCGTGGCCAGGATCTTGCACAGCGCCTTCGCCCCGACGAGGTCGCGCCTGGCATCGAGGAAGATCAGGTCGCACGACGATGCGTTGAGCAGCGACGACGTGTCTGCGGCGAGCTGACGCACCCGGTGGGAGAGCAATCCGAGTGAGGCGAGCACCTCGTTCGCGGGCGTGGGCGTGAGCACCAACAGTTGAGCCACGCGACCTCCCGCCCGGTTGAGAAGTATCCCGATCCTATCGTCGCGATGGACAATGGTCCGGTGACCGGCGAAACCCTCACCCCGACCATGCGGTGGACCTCGGTCGTGGGGGTATGGGTGGCGGCCCTCGTCGCCGCCGTGCTGATCGGCGTCTTCGCCGGTAGGCATGCCTATCTCGGCTGGCTCGGAATCGCGATGGCCGGAGCCGTGCTCGTCTCGATGTGCGTTCAGCTGGCCACCCAGGAGAAGCGCGGATTCGTCATCCGCATGGGTGCGAGCCTCGCCGGATCGTTCGTCATCTTAGGTCTCGCGACGCTCGTGCTCGCCCTGGTGCACCTCTGAGCCGCCTCGTGCGCCCGTCGCGCCCGGGCAACCTCGTAGACTGAATCACATGCTTGTCACCCTCGAGCTCGTGTTCGTCGGCCTGCTGTCGCTGGCAGTGCTGGCGATCGCCGGCGTCTCGGTACTGGTCGTCTACAACCTGTTCCGGGGCCAGCGCTGATCTCCATCCCCGAAGGGCTCCCCGCGGAGCTCGTTCCGCTCTCCTGGCTCCTCGGGGTCTGGGAGGGCACAGGCGTGCTCGACTACACCATCGGAGACGAGCACGTCGAACGCGAGTTCGGACAACGCATCAGCTTCAGCCACGACGGACTTCCCGCGCTGAACTACAGCTCCTACACCTGGCTCCTCGACGAGCAGCAGACACCACTGGCGACCGAGCTCGGCTACTGGCGCCTCAGCCGCACGCTTCTGCCCGAGGATGCCGGCCCCGGACTTCTTCCCGGCTCTGACGTGCGTCCGTTCGACACCGCGCAGTCGGTCGAGACGCTGCGCACCTCGGCCGGCGCCTTCGAGATCGAGGCGCAGATCCTGCACCCCGACGGCATCTCCGAGCTCTACGTCGGGCAGGTGAAGGGCCCACGCATCGACCTCGCGACCGACGCCGTGCTGCGCACCTCCGGCGCCAAGGACTACTCGGCGGCCACCCGCCTGTACGGCCTCGTCGAATCGCATCTGCTCTGGGCGTGGGACATCGCCGCCCTCGGCCAGGACCTGCGCACCCACGCGTCCGCCCGACTCGCCCGCACCGACCTCGCCGGTCCGGCTTCCGCGGACGCGGCACGCGCGGACGAGTCGGCGACCGAACGCGAAGCCGGCACGGAATGACCGCCTCCCCGTTCCTCGCGCTGCCCGGCGCCGTCGCCGCCGACTCCGAATCGCCGGACGCTGACGTCGCGGCGCACTACGGCAATCCGCTCACCGAGCAACGTGCCCTGCAGCGCGGCGACGCGCTCGTCGACCTCTCCACCCGAGGCGTCGTCGCCGTCTCCGGCGGCGACCGGCTCAGCTGGCTGGACTCGATGGGCAGCCAGTCGCTGCGCACCCTCGCACCCGGCGAGTCCGCGGAGGCACTGCTCCTCGACCCGGCCGGGCACATCGAGCACGCACTTCACGTCGTCGACGACGGAGAGACGACGTGGCTCCTCGTCGAGCGCTCCGACACGGATGCCGTGCTCGATTTCCTGCAGAAGATGCGCTTCATGCTGCGCGTCGAACCGGCGGACCGCACGGCCGACTTCGCCACTGTCGGCAGCTTCGATGCGCCGGATGACGGCACCTCGGCCTCGCAGGCATCCGTCGCGTTGGAGACCGCGGCGGCGTCGGCGAACGGCGTTCGCCTGCAGTGGCGCGACCCGTGGCCGACCGTCGTCGCCGGTGGCCACCAGTACGCGCACCCCGAGCAGACCGGCCAGCAGCATGCTGGCGCCGAATACCACTGGGTGGAGACGCTCGTTCCCCGCGACTCGCTGGATGCGCTCGCTGAGCGGGTGGCATCCGGCGAGGTGCAGGTCGCAGGAACGCTGGCGGCTGAGGCGCTGCGCGTCGCCGCCTGGCGGCCGCGCCTGGCCGCCGAGGTGGACGAGCGCACGATCCCGCACGAACTGGACTGGCTGCGCACCGCCGTGCACCTGAACAAGGGCTGCTACCGCGGGCAGGAGACCATCGCGAAGGTGCACAACCTGGGGCATCCGCCGCGCAGGCTCGTGTTCCTGCACCTGGACGGCTCAGAGGCGATAGCGGTGCCGCCGGGCGCAGAGGTGCTTTCGGGAGACGCCGTCGTGGGGCGGGTCACGTCATCCGCGGTGCACCACGAGCTCGGCCCGATCGCGCTCGCCGTGGTGAAGCGCTCGACGGATGCGGCGGCGGACCTCACGGTGCGTACGTCCGACGGCGCAGTGGCGGCCGCTCAGGAGACCATCGTGCCGACGGATGCGGGTGCCGAGGCGCACGTGCCGCGCATCCCGCGGCTCGGTGCTGTCAGACGATAGGGGCTGTCAGGCGATAGGGGCCGTCAGCGCGGCGCCACGCGACTCCACGGCACCGTGAGCTCGCCGAGCCGCCACCTCGCGCGC
Source organism: Humibacter sp. (assembly GCF_051954055.1). Classification (NCBI taxonomy): domain Bacteria; kingdom Bacillati; phylum Actinomycetota; class Actinomycetes; order Micrococcales; family Microbacteriaceae; genus Humibacter; species Humibacter sp. The sequence continues at coordinate 110,374 of NZ_JBQCIE010000122.1, forward strand.
CCGCTCGCGGTGCGCGGCATGCCGTCGAGCCATCCGGCGTCGCGCATCCGCTCCACGGTGGCGATCCAGCGCTGCACGGGACCGTAGGGCGACAACGGCACGCTGTACGCCCACGCGTCGCCGAGTGACGTGAGGAACTGGTGCACCCGCTCACCGGGAACGTTGCGGTGGATCAGCGCCTTCGGCAGGCGCTCCGCCACAACCGACGGATGCTCCAACTCGCGCAATCGCAGCGAGATCGTGAACGAGACGGGTCCCTCCGGCGACAGCGTCACCCAGCTCGAGACGCGTCCGAGCTCGTCGCAGGTGCCCTCCACGATCGCCCCGTCCGGGCGCAGGCGCGAGCGCAGCAGCTGCCAGGCATCCGCCACCTCGGACTCGTCGTACTGCCGCAGCACGTTGAACGCACGGATGACGGCGGGCCGCTCGCCGTTCGGCGCGGGCACCTCGAAGCCCCCGCGCGCGAACGTCACTCGGGCATCCGGCGAGAACGGCGTCTCGCCGTCGCGCACGCGCCTGAGCTGAGCCAAAGCCCGCGCCACCCGCTCCGGATCGATCTCCAGTCCCAGCACCCGCACGTGCCCACTCGTGTGGGCGTGCCGCTGCTGGCGGCGCAGCCGGTGCTCCAGCTCGAAGACGGTGACGCCGCTGGCACCGTACCCGAGATCGACGACGAGCGGATGCGACGACCTGCGAAAAGCGGGATGCGCCGCGATCCAGCGGTCGACACGTCTCAGCCGGTTCGTGTTCGTGGTGCCCCGGGTGGCGACCCCGATCGTCTTGCCGCCACCTGTCACCGATCAAGTATCGCGGGCAGCACCCTGTGCGTTCGCCGTGCTGAAGCTGGATGTGTGGACCCGCCTATCGCGGCTTCGCCGCTCACTGGCTTCATCGGCTCGGCCAGCCGAGCAAGCTCGCCCGGCCCTCGCCTCAGTCGCCTCTAAACTTGAGGCATGCCTTCCCCCTACACCCTGATACTGCTGCGCCACGGCGAGAGCGAGTGGAACAAGAAGAACCTCTTCACCGGCTGGGTCGACGTACGGCTCTCCGAGAAGGGACGCACCGAGGCGGCGCACGCGGGGGAGCTGCTGGCATCTGAGGGGCTGCTGCCCGACGTACTGCACACCTCCGTGCTCACCAGGGCGATCCAGACCGCGAACCTCGCACTCGACACGGCCGACCGTCTGTGGATCCCCGTGCGGCGATCGTGGCGGCTCAACGAGCGACACTACGGCGCGCTGCAGGGCCTCGACAAGGCCGAGACCAAGGAGAAGTACGGCGACGAGCAGTTCATGCTCTGGCGCCGCTCGTTCGACGTTCCGCCGCCTCCGCTGCCCGACGACGCGAAGTGGTCACAGGTGGGCGACCCGCGTTACGCGGACCTCACGAACGACGAGATGCCGCGCACCGAGTGCCTGAAGGACGTCATCGCACGCATGCTGCCCTACTGGCACTCCGACATCGTCCCCGACCTCGCGGCGGGCAAGACCGTGCTCGTGACGGCTCACGGCAACTCGCTTCGCGCGCTCGTCAAGCACCTGGACGGGATCGGCGACGACGAGATCGCGGAGCTGAACATCCCCACCGGCATCCCGCTCGTGTACCGGCTGGGCGACGACTTCATGCCGCTCGGCGCCGGCGAGTACCTCGATCCGGAGGCGGCGGCAGCAGGCGCTGCAGCGGTAGCCGCCCAGGGCGCCAAGTAGTCCTCAGGACGCCTCAGGCACCCAGTCACCGGTCACGAGGTACTGCACCTTCTTCGCGATCGACACGGCGTGATCCGCGAACCGTTCGTGATACCGGGACGCGAGCGTGGCATCCACCGTGTCGACGGTCGCGCCCTTCCACGTCTCGCCGAGCACCTTGTCGAACACGCTGGCGTGCAGCTCGTCGATCTCGTCGTCCTGGTCGCGCAGCTCGTCGGCGACCCGCGGATCCTGCGTGCGTAGCAGCTCGACGAGACGCTCGGCGATGAGAACGTCGAGGCGCCCCATCTCCTTGAACGTGCCGCGCAGGCTCTTCGGAACCACCTTGTCGGGAAAGCGATAGCGCGCGAGCTGAGCGATGTGCTCGGCCATGTCGCCCATCCGCTCCAGCGACGCACTGATGCGCAGCGCGCTCACCACGATGCGCAGATCCCTCGCCACCGGGTTCTGCCTGGCCAGGATCTGGATCGAGAGCTCGTCGAGCACGACGGTCAGCGCGTCGATGCGCTGGTCGTTCTGGATGACCGTCTCGGCCAGCGCGACGTCCCCATCGTTGAACGCCTGCGTCGCGCCCTGAATGGAGACGACGACGAGCTCGGCGATCTCGACGAGGCGATCCTGCACCTCGCGCATCTCGTGCTGGAAAACGTCACGCATTGACTGTCCATCCTCCTGGGCGGCGCGCAAAACGACCGGTCGATCCGCTCGACCGTGCATTACCCGTTTGGGGCCATGCTCTCCGTGCCAGGTTAACGGTCGGTGTCGGATGCCCGAACATTGCGCTAATCGGGTCCCATCAGGGGGTTCTACGGCCGGAAGCACTCGGCGTGCACCGGTAGCCTTCTGGCATGGACTCCACCTGGTTGGTGCTGCTGTCTCTGGCACTCGGCCTCGTGGTCGGGGCCGGATTCGTGTGGCTGCTGCACTCGGCGGCGTCACGCAGCCACCGTGCAACCGAGATCGTGAGTCCGACCGTTCCCGACGGCGTCGACCAGGTGCTGGAGGCGCTGCCGACTGCGGGCATCGTCGTGGATCCGAGCAACAACGTCGTGCGGGCATCCGCCGGAGCGTACGGCCTCGGGCTGGTCTGGAACGCCGCGCTCAGCCAGGCGCGCATGGTGGAGCTCGTCGACGAGGTGCGCCGAACGGGAGAGCCGATAGCCGAGGACCTCGAACTGGCTCGCAGCACGCTGGGGGATGCCACGGTGCAGCTCACCGTCCGGGTCGCCCGGCTGGGCTCCCGCTACATCCTGCTGCTGGCGGATGACCGCACCGAGGCGGTGCGACTCGAGCAGGTGAGACGCGACTTCGTCGCGAACATCAGCCATGAACTGAAGACGCCGATCGGGGCGATCAGTGTGCTGGCGGAGGCGCTCGAGAGCGCCCCGGACGACCAGGAGCAGGTGCGGCACTTCGCGTCGCGTCTCACGTCGGAGGCCGGCCGTCTCGCCCGGCTCACCCAGGACATCATCGACCTCTCCAGGCTGCAGGCAGCGGAGATCGTGCCGCACGCCGAGCGAGTGTCGATCGACGAGGTCGTGGCATCCGCCGTAGACCAGAACCGCGTGCTCGCCGAGTCGCGCGGAATCCAGCTGGCCACAGGACGCGCATCGCACGCCGTCGTCTTCGGCGACGAGAGCGTGCTCACGACGGCGGTGCACAACCTCGTCTCCAACGCTGTGCGCTACTCGCCCGACAAGACCCGCGTGGGCATCGGCACGCGCCTCGCCGACGGGGTCGTGGAGATCGCCGTCACCGACCAAGGACCCGGCATCCCGTCGGAGGATCTGGAGAGGGTGTTCGAGCGTTTCTACCGCGTCGACCAGGCGCGGTCCCGTGCCACGGGCGGCACGGGGCTCGGACTCTCGATCGTCAAACACGCCGTGCAGAACCACGGCGGAGAGGTGCGTGTCTGGTCGCAGCCCGGCCGTGGCTCGACCTTCACGATCCGCCTCCCCGAGGCCGAGCACATCGCGCCGAGCGCGGATGGCACCGCTTCCGAGACCGCAGAAGTCGCACAAGGAGAACGAACGAGATGACACGCATCCTGCTGGTGGAAGACGAGGAGTCGCTGAGCGAGCCGCTGGCGTTCCTGCTGCGCCGAGAGGGATACGAGGTGGGCGTCGCCGCTACGGGGCAGGATGCCATCGGTCAGTTCGATCGCGAAGGAGCCGACCTCGTGCTCCTCGACCTCATGCTGCCCGGCATGCCGGGCACCGAGGTGTGCAAGCTGCTGCGTGCCCGCTCCAGCGTTCCGATCATCATGCTCACGGCGAAGGATTCCGAGATCGACATCGTCGTGGGCCTCGAACTGGGCGCCGACGACTACGTGACCAAGCCGTACTCCACCAGGGAGCTGCTCGCGCGCATCCGTGCCGTGCTGCGCCGCCGCGTCGACGAGGAGTCGTTCGACGACGCCGTCCTCGAGGCGGGCACGGTGCGCATGGACGTCGACCGCCACACAGTGACGGTGTCCGGTGTGGAGACACCCATGCCGCTGAAGGAATTCGAGCTGCTCGAGCTGCTGCTGCGGAACGCCGGTCGGGTGCTCACCCGTGGTCAGCTCATCGACCGGGTGTGGGGGAGCGACTACTTCGGCGACACGAAGACGCTCGACGTGCACATCAAGCGGATCCGCTCGCGCATCGAGGCGAACCCGTCGGACCCTCGGATGCTCGTGACGGTACGCGGACTCGGCTACCGCTTCGAAGACACCCCGGTCGGTTGAGTAGCGCCCGAAGGCCGCGTATCGAAGCCCGCCAGGACCCGTCCTACTTGCCCGGAACGTAGTCCTCGTAGCCGGGGAAGGTCGACGAGAGGACGGGCACCCGGATCTGCGTACCCGTGACGCCCGCGTAGCTGAAGTACACGTCCGTCAACGAGCCGGGCTTCGCGTCGAGGCCGGTGAACTCGACCCGCGTGCTGCCCTTGGCGCCGACCTTCTTCACGGCGTCGGCCATGATGCCGACCGATTGCGTCTTCGAACCGTGCTGGATCGACAGGTAGTGCGCCCTGTCGTCGTTGTTCACGAACGTGACCACCAGATTGCCCACCGTGCCGGAGCTATTGGAGATGATGAGCGCGTTGCGGATGTCGATCTTGCCGACCGTTCCATTGACCCCGTGAGCGGATTCCTTGATGTACAGGGTGTCCTGAGGTGTCAGCAGGGTGCAGCCGGACATGCCTGCGGTGAGTCCGATAGCGAGAACGATGGATGCCGCGACACGCGCCTTCACTTCAGATCCTCCAAGTCGCACCGGGCCGGCCGGTTCGGCCTGTAACGAACACCGCGGATTGCCTCTCGAGCCTACCGTATCGCGGCCGGCGGACGGTCGGCGGCAGAGGATAGCACGACACCGCTGTGGTACCCTAGACGTTGCTGAAGGGACTGCTATCTATGCTTTTCGAGGTCGGCGAGACTGTCGTTTACCCCCATCACGGTGCTGCAACGATCACCGAGGTCAAGAAGAGAATCATCAAGGGTGAAGAGAAGGTCTACCTCAAGCTCAACGTCACCCAAGGCGACCTGACCATCGAGGTTCCCGCCGAGAATGTCGACCTCGTCGGCGTTCGCGACGTCATCGGCAAGGAAGGCCTCGACAAGGTCTTCGAGGTTCTGCGCGCTCAGTTCACCGAGGAGCCGACCAACTGGTCCCGCCGCTACAAGGCGAACCTCGAGAAGCTCGCCTCAGGCGATGTCATCAAGGTCTCCGAGGTCGTTCGCGACCTGTGGCGCCGCGACCAGGACCGCGGCCTCTCCGCCGGCGAGAAGCGAATGCTCGCCAAGGCACGTCAGATCCTCATCTCCGAGCTCGCGCTCGCCGAGAAGACCGACGAGGACCAGGCATCCAACGTGCTCGACGAGGTGCTCGCGTCCTGACGCGCTGAGCCGTTCGGCATGAGCGCATCCTCGCCGCGCGTCGCGGTCATCGTCGTCGCCGCGGGATCGGGTACCCGCCTGGGGGCTGGCATGCCGAAGGCGTTCGTCTCCGTCGGTGGTCGCACCCTCCTCGAACACGCGGTGCATGCCGTTTCCGGCATGCGTTCGGATGCTCAGCTGATCGCCGTCGTGCCCGCCGGGGCGACGGACGAGGTGCGTCGGCTGCTGGCGGCCCTCGCGCCCGAGGCGGTCGTCGTGGCGGGCGGAGCGAGCAGGCAGGCATCCGTCGAAGCCGGACTCGCCGCGCTGCACGAGGCCGTGGAGGTCGTGCTGGTGCACGACGCAGCCAGGGCGTTCACTCCGTCCGGCCAGTTCGATGCCGTGGTCGCCGCCATCGACGCGGCGGGAGAAGGCGTCGTGCCAGGTCTGCCCGTCAGCGACACGATCAAGCGCACGGATGCCGATGCGCTCGTGACCGGCACCGTCGACCGTTCCGAGCTGGTCGCTGTGCAGACTCCGCAGGGGTTCCCGCGGGACATCCTGCTCCAGGCATACCGAGCGGCCACCGAGGAGGCGACGGATGACGCTGCCCTGGTCGCCGCGATCGGTCACCCGGTGCGCATCGTGGCGGGCGATCCGCTCGCGTTCAAGGTGACGACCCCCGCCGACCTGGCGAGGGCCGAGCAGCTCTTCGGTTCCGCTCCGGTGGTGCCCAGGATCGGCCTCGGCACTGACACGCACGCGTTCGGCGGCGACGGCGAGCTGTGGCTGGCCGGTCTGCACTGGCCGGACGAGCCGGCTCTGGCCGGCCACAGCGACGGGGATGCCGTCGCGCACGCGATCGTCGACGCGTTGCTCTCCGCCGCCGGCCTCGGCGACATCGGGTCGGTGTTCGGAACCGACGACCCGCGGTTCGCCGGCGCTCGCGGTGAGGTCTTCCTCGAGGCGACACGGGAGCGGCTCGCGGCGGCCGGGCTGCGCGTCGGAAACGTGAGCGTGCAGCTGATCGGGAACCGGCCGAGGTTCGCTCGGAGGCGCGAGGAGGCCGAGCGGGTGCTGGGGGACATTCTCGGCGCTCCGGTCTCGATCTCGGCGACGACGACCGACGGACTGGGCTTCACCGGGCGCGGCGAGGGTGTGACCGCGATCGCCACGGCGCTCCTGGTGCCCGTCACGTAGCAAACCGCGGCGGCTCTGGATACACCCGTAGTCTTGAACCCGTGGGAATCCGACTGTACGACACGCGAGCCGCGCGCCTACGCGACTTCGTTCCGCTCCAGCCAGGCAAGGTCGGCATCTACGTCTGCGGCCCCACCGTGCAGTCCTCCCCGCACATCGGCCACCTTCGGTCGGCGCTGGTCTACGACCAGATGCGCCGCTGGTTCAACTACCGCGGCTACGACGTCACGCTGGTGCGCAACGTCACCGACATCGACGACAAGGTGCTGATCAACGCGGCCGCGGCACAGGCATCCGGGAGCCACGAGCAGTGGTGGGCGTTGGCGTACCGCTACGAGCGCGAGTTCACCGATGCGTATGCCGCGCTCGGCATTGGGCCGCCGACGTACGAGCCGCGCGCCACCGCGAACATCCCACAGATGCAGGAGCTCATCGAACGGCTCATCGAGCGCGGACACGCGTATGTCGCCGATGACCACTCGGGCGATGTGTACTTCGACGTGCGCAGCTGGCCGAGCTACGGAGAACTGACGAAGCAGAGCATCGACGCGATGGAGGCGGCGACGGATGCGGATCCGCGCGCCAAGCGCGACCCGCGCGACTTCGCGCTCTGGAAGGGTCGCAAGCCGGACGAGCCGGAATCCGCCTCGTGGGCGAGCCCGTGGGGTGCGGGGCGACCGGGATGGCACATCGAGTGCTCAGCCATGTCGGCTCGCTACCTCGGACCGCGCTTCGACATCCACGGCGGAGGACTCGACCTGCGCTTTCCGCACCACGAGAACGAGCTCGCGCAGTCGACGGCCGCCGGTGAGGCGTTCGCGGGGTACTGGGTGCACAACGGCCTGGTCAACGTGGCGGGCCAGAAGATGTCGAAGTCGCTCGGCAACTCGGTGTACGCGGCCGACCTCATCGGCGCGGCCCGCCCGCTCGTGGTGCGCTACTACCTGGGCGCGGCGCACTACCGGTCGACCATCGACTTCACCGAGAGCTCGCTGGCGGAGGCGGAGGCGGCGCTGGAGCGCATCTCCGGATTCCTGGAACGCGTCGACCGGAGGCTGGCGGGCACCCGCTTCGCCTCCAGCGGCGCCGAGGTGCTCCCCGCCGAGTTCGCCGAGGCGATGGATGACGACTTCGGCGTGCCGCAGGCGCTGGCCGTGCTGCACGACACCGTTCGGGCCGGCAACCAGTCGCTCGACGGCGAGGACCTGGGCGCCGCCGCCACGGCAAGGGGACAGGTCGAGGCGATGACGGAGATGCTGGGCATCAACCCGCTGTCACCGCAGTGGCAGGCGCGAACGGATGCCCCGGCTCGCGCCGCGCTCGACGCGCTCTTGCGACGGCTGCTCGCCGACAGGCAGGCCGCCCGGCAGGCGCGGGACTTCGCGCTGGCCGACCGCATCCGCTCGGAACTGGCCGAAGCGGGCATCACGATCGAGGACACCCCGACGGGTGCGCATTGGAGTATCGATGGCGAATAAGCCGCGCGCGGGAGCCGTGCGCAAATCCAAGAAGGGCCCGACGAAGGGCACGGGCGGTCACGGCCGCAAGGCGCTCGAGGGCAAGGGGCCGACGCCGAAGGCACAGGATCGCCCGTACCACGTCGCCGCCAAACGCAAGGAACTCGCCGAACGCGCCGCCGCCAAGCGCGGCGGCCAGCGCTCGAACACCGGGGGAGGCACGACCGTACGGCGGGCGACATCGGACGACGCCGAGTTCGTCACCGGTCGCAACTCGGTCCTCGAGGCGTTGCGGGCGCACATCCCGGCCACGACGCTCTACGTCGCCGCGCGCATCGAACTGGATGATCGCGTCAAGGAGATCCTCAGCACTGCGACGAAGCGCGGCATCCCCGTGCTCGAGGTGATGCGCCCGGAGCTCGACCGGCTCTCCGGCAGAGACGCGGTGCACCAGGGTGTGGCGCTGAAAGTTCCGCCGTACGAGTACGCGCACGTCGACGACGTGCTCGACTCCGTGCTGCAGAAGGGGCAGGTGCCGCTGTTCGTCGCGCTCGACGGCGTGACGGATCCGCGCAACCTCGGTGCCATCATCCGCTCAACGGCGGCGTTCGGCGGACAGACCGTGATCGTTCCGCAGCGTCGATCGGTCGGCGTGACCGCCGCGGCGTGGAAGACATCGGCCGGCGCGGCAGCACGCACACCTGTCTCGATGGCCGCGAACCTCACGCAGACGCTCAAGGGGCTGAAGAAGCGCGGCCTGTTCGTGCTCGGACTCGCCGGCGACGGCGACGTGTCGCTCCACGAACTCGAGCTTGCAGACCGCGGCGTGGTGATCGTGGTCGGCAGCGAGGGCAAGGGTCTCTCCCGCCTGGTGAGCGAGACGTGCGATGCGATCGTGTCGATCCCGATCTCCGCATCGACCGAGTCGCTCAACGCGGGCATCGCCGCGAGCGTGACGCTGTACGAGATCGCGAAACGGCGAGTGGAGACCTCCGAACGCTGAATCACGACTCTCACGGCGGGGCGCAGACGTAGCCTGAAGAGATGGATGATCGACGACGCCTGTTCGAGCGCGTCTACTCGCGGGAGGGGGCGGAGGAGGAGCCGCGCGAGTACCGGGATCCGCAGACCGGAGCCACCGTTCGCATGACGCCGAGCCAGTGGGCGCTCGCCGAGTACGACAGGCTGCACCCGCAGCCATCCGCCGACGACGAGAAGGCGCCGGAACACCGAGGCGCGCGCGGGCGCGCAGATCCTGACGCGCCGTCGGCCGGTGACGACGGGGGCGGCGGTTTCGACGATTTCGACCGGGCGCACTTCGACCAGGAGGAGTCCGACGATGAGGCCGATGCACGCGGCACCGGCGTCGCATCGAGAATGCGCCGCGCAGCACCCGTGCTCGTCGCTGCTGCCGCGTTCGTGCTCGGCGTCCTCGTCGCGGTGGGGATCACGACGGCGGTCGGCCGGACGGCGCCTTCTGCGCCGGTCGCGGCCAGCACGCCGACGAGTGCGCCGAACGACGAGGACTGGCACCCTGTTCCGGGTCCTGCGGTTCGAGAGTTCCTGAACTCGTCGCCGCGGGCGACGGACCTGCCTGCCGCTGTCACGGACGGGTTCGTGCCGACCTCATTCCATCTGATCGCGGGATCGGTCTCTCTGCAGGAGAGCGCATCCATCTATGCAGCGGAGCGCCTGAGCGACCAGTACTGCCTCGTCGCGGTGGCGAACGGCGCCCGGGTCGCGGAGACGTGCGCCACTCTCCCCGAGATGGCGGTGCACGGGCTCACGTTGACGAAGGACGCCGTGCGCGACGTCGACGGTCTCCCGGTAGCCGTGACCGTGACGTGGTCGACGGACGGCACGATCAGCTGGGAGGCCATGCCTTCCGTGGGCTGACCCTGGTGGCGCCCTGTCGAGTTGGCGTGCCTCAGACCTTGGACATCCAGTCGTCGTCGTCCTCGTCGTCGATCACCTGAACAGGCACGGTGAACGCCTCGGTGACGGGCGCGATCACGGTCGCCTCGTCCCGGCGATGACGTAGCACGTCGTTGATGTACGACGAGAGCGCTTCGGCCAGCGGAACGTCTCGCCCTTCTTCCTGCGACATGAACCAGCGGTGGTCGAGCAGCTGGTGGAACACCTCGGCCGGCTCCAGCTTGCCGCGCAGGTCGGCGGGGATGGCGCGCACCACGGGCTCGAAGACGCGCATCAGCCACTCGTGGGCGATCGCCTCCTCGTCGAGGCCCGGCTTCGCCACGGTTGCGGCGTAGGAGTCCAGGTCGTTGAGCAGGCGCCGTGCCTGGTTCTCGCCGGTGTCGAGGCCGGTCAGGCGCAGCAGGCGCCGCTGGTGGTGCCCGGCGTCGACGACCTTCGGCTGGATGCGCACGGTTCCGCTGTCGGTGCCCGTGCTGCGGATCGCGAGCTCCTCGATGTCGAAGCCGAGCTCGTTCAGCCTGCGCACGCGCTCGGCGATGCGCCAGCGGTCGGATGCCGAGAACGACTCGCTGCCGGTGAGCTCCTTCCACAGGGACCGGTAGGCGGCGACGATGCCGCCGGAGACCTCGACCGGGTCGACCTCCTCGGCCAGCCGCCCGCCGGCCTGGATGTCCATCAGCTCGCCCGCGATGTTCACCCGTGCGATCTCGAGGTCGTTCTCACGCTGCCCGTTCGAGAGTCCTCCCTCGTAGAGCTGGCCGGTCTCTGCATCCACCAGGTAGGCGGCGAACGCGCCGGCGTCGCGACGGAACAGCGTGTTGGACAGCGAGACGTCGCCCCAGAAGAAGCCGACCATGTGCAGGCGCACGAGAAGCACGGCGAGGGCGTCGACGAGCCGGGTGGCGGTGTCCGGGCGCAGGGTCTGCGAGTAGAGGGCCCGGTAGGGGAGCGAGAACTTGAGGTGCCTGGTGACGAGCACCGGCTTCAGCGGCTTGCCCGAGTCATCCGTCCGGCCCTCGATGACCGCGACCGGCTCGACGCAGGGCACGTCGAGGCGCTGCAGCGTGCGCAGCATGTCGTACTCGCGTCTGGCCATCTCACCCGTCGTCTCCTTGACGGCGATGACGTAGCCGGAGAGGTTCGCGAAGCGCACCAGGTGGCGGGAGATGCCCTTGGGCAGCAGAGCGATGTGCTCGTTGGACCACTTGTCCAGCGGCAGATTCCACGGCAGGTCGAGCAGAGCGGGATCGACGGTTGCCGCGGTGATGTTGACGGAGCCGGCCATAACTTCCAACGATAAGTAGAGGGTGGGAGACAAGCGAATCGCCCCGGCTCGAGCGAGGCTCGGAACCGGGGCGATTCGATGGTGGGATGTCGTCAGTCGACCACGGCGCCGCCGAGACGCTCGCCGCTCTCAGCGTCGAAGAGGTGCACGTGGCCCGGCTTCGGCGTGATGTAGACGGTCTCGCCGGCGTTCGGGTGCACGCGGCCGTCGACGCGGCCGACGATGTCGACGCGCTTGTCGTCGACCTCGGTGTGGCCGTACAGGTAGCCGTCCGCGCCGAGCTCCTCGACGAGGTCGACGGCGACCGTGAGACCGTTGCCGGCGTTGGTGGAGACCACCACGTCTTCGGGACGGACACCGATCGTGACCTGCTTGCCTGCCTTGGCGAGAACCTCGCGGTCGACCGGCACGACGGCGCTGCCGAACTGGATGCCGCCGTCGGTCACGTCTGCACCGAACAGGTTCATGGCCGGGCTGCCGATGAAGCCGGCGACGAACACGTTGTTCGGCTCTGCGTACAGCTCGCGCGGCGTGCCGACCTGCTGCAGGACGCCGTCCTTCAGCACGGCGATGCGGTCGCCCATGGTGAGGGCCTCGGTCTGGTCGTGCGTG